>JABAYK010000062.1 GCA_018609045.1 Flavobacteriales bacterium | reverse complement strand
GTTTCTACTATTTCGGCTCGCGCTACTTCTTTATCTTCAGGCATTTTTTCGCAAACTACATAAGCATAAATACCTTGTCCTTTAATATCATGGGGGTATCCAACAACAGCAGATTCAACCACGTGACTATTCGAGTTGATGGCATTCTCAATTTCTGCTGTTCCAAACCTATGGCCGCTTACATTAATTACATCATCTACCCTACCTATAATTCGATACATGCCATTTTCATCTCTTTTGGCTCCATCACCAGTAAAATAATGGTTTTTGTAGTGAGAGAAATAAGTAACTCGGCAACGCTCGTGGTCACCATAAGTAGTTCGTAAAATAGATGGCCATGGGTGTTTGATACAAAGGTATCCCTCTACTCCATTTTCTGTAATTTCTTCGCCTTGTTGATTGAGCAACACTGGTTGAATTCCAGGTAAAGGAAATCCTGCATGGGCAGGTCTCATCGGACTATGTTGCCCTAACCCAGAAATCATAATTCCACCAGTTTCTGTTTGCCACCAAGTATCTACAATTGGGCATTTTTCTTTTCCTACATGAATGTGATACCATTGCCACGCTTCAACATTAATAGGTTCGCCTACTGTTCCTAGCACTTTTAAAGAGTCTAAACTATAAGATAATACATGGTCTTCTCCATAAGCCATTAAAGCTCTAATAGCTGTTGGAGCTGTATAAAACTGATTCACCCCGTGTTTATCACAAACTTGCCAAAATCTTCCTGGATCAGGATAAGTTGGAACTCCTTCAAACATCATAGTTGTGGCACCACTTAGCAAAGGTCCGTAAACAATGTAACTGTGGCCTGTAATCCAACCAATATCTGCTGTACACCAATAAATATCGCTTTCGGTATATTGAAATACATTTTGAAAACTGTATGCTGTATAAACCATATAACCACCATGTGTATGAACTACACCTTTTGGTTTTCCGGTTGAGCCTGAAGTATATAGGATAAATAGCAAATCTTCAGCATCCATTTCTTCAGCAGGGCAATGCTTACCCATTCCTTTTACGGCTTCTGTCCACCAAATATCACGGCCTTCAACCATATTAGGCGACCAACCTACACAATCGTAAACAATAACCTTTTCAATGGTTGGGCAAGTATGTAAGGCTTCATCAACTACCCTTTTTAAAGGCACCTGCTTTGCACCACGGTTTAAACCATCTGCGGTTATAACCATTTTAGCTTGGGCATCTTGTATTCTATCTGCAATAGCTACTGCGCTAAAACCTGCAAAAACAACTGAGTGTACTGCTCCTATTCTAGCGCAAGCCAATACCGCTATGGCCAATTCAGGAATCATAGGCATGTAAAGTATTACCCTATCACCTTTTTTTATTCCCTGATTTTTAAGGGCGTTGGCAAAAACACAAACCTGTTCATAAAGCTCTCTATAGGTTAACCTTACAAACCTTTCTTTTGGGTCGTTTGGCTCCCAAATAAGGGCAAGTTTGTTACCTCGTTTTTCCAAATGTCGGTCTAAGGCATTTTCAGTAATATTTAATTTTCCGTTTAAAAACCATTTAACATCGGGTTTTGTAAAATCCCACTCACAAACTTTTGAGTAAGGCTTTTTCCAAACAAATGTTTTGGCTATTTCATCCCAAAAAGCATCAGGATTTTCAACACTTTTAGCATAAGTTGATTTGTATTCTTCGAATGAGTTTATTTTTAATTCCATGGTATAAATTTAAAGGTTTGTGTATAGAATTATCCTCATTTTTTTTGATTTTTTAAAAACTTCATTTACTGATTACTGTAAAGTTGCTTTAAAATATACTTTTTAAGTGTTTTAAAATCTAGATTCAATAGAGATTGATACTACCTTTCTGATGAAGTTACTATATCAAAATCCATAAAAACATGAGATTTATGTAAATCTCCTCTACTTTAATGTAACACTTTCGGTTTGCCAGAAACTCATTTTTGCATTATCAATCAAAACGTTATGGATAATCAAGATATGAGTGATCTGAAAAATTTTTCCAAAATAGTTCAATGCGAAATGTATTTATAACCGTTATCATTATGATGGTGCTTTTTGCATTTAAGCCCTGGTTTCAGGTAAATACAGGTGAGAGGGGAATTGTGCTAAACTTTGGCGCTGTTCAAGATGAAGTTTTAAGAGAAGGAATTCACTTTAGAATTCCAATCATGCAAGATATTATTTCACTAGATGAAAAAATTCAAAAAGTAACTACAGATGCAGCTTCTTTTTCTACTGATTAAAAAGATGTCGATTTTTTGGTTGCTTTAAACTATCATATTATTCCTGAAGAAGCAAATCAGGTTGTGGTAGACTGTAAATATTTGAAATAAAAATAGCTTGAATTTATTTGAGAATACTGCAATTTTTATCATTAGAGTTTTCTTGAATTTTAGTTCAATAAAACCACATTTTTAAAGTCAAATTAGAACGAAACTTGGCAATAGTTAACCTTGAATTTTTTAAAAAAACTAGGCCAGTCCAATATTTTCAAATTGAGATTGGTTGATTAACAAAGTGTAAAAACAACTTCGAATATTTGCTTTATATTTAGCTGTTTCTAAAGTAAATTTTCCCTCAGCCTCTACCCTATTTTCTATTGAAATTTGGCCGTGATTTGATAAACCCCAAACCCTAATGTCTTCATAAAGCAAAAACTCAACATCTAGTTTTTTAAATGAATTAAGTAATAGAACAGGTTTTCCATCAAATAACATTGATTGCGCTGCCCAATTTAGGCTTTGAAACTCCACTTGGGTAAGCATATTAACTGCAAATGGCAACTTGTGATAAGTATCGTTTTGGTTAAGCACCAAATTAACTTTTGTGGCTTTTTCCATGACTATATTTTTTAGCGTTTTAGTCAAGTAAACTATTTTTTGAAGGCGTTGCAGAAGGAGATTTTTTTACGAAAATTTTAACTTTTACATTCAAGCAATTATTGCTAAGCATAAGGATTAGATTTAATTCTGATTTTTAAAAAAAATTGAAACAAGCACACTCAATTTTTTTTAAAAATTATTTTAAAAACATTAGGAAAATAAATAATAAATGATTTACATTTGCCGCCTCTTAAGCGAGTTCTTAAAATATTGGTCCGGTAGTTCAGTTGGTTAGAATACATGCCTGTCACGCATGGGGTCGCGAGTTCGAGTCTCGTCCGGACCGCTAAAGAGTTTCAATCTTTTTCTAAAGCCTTCAAAGTCAACACTTTGGAGGCTTTTTTATTTTAATCACTTAAAATTTTCAGAATAGTCTATTGGTTACTAATCAACAGCTTCTCCCCTATGTGGTTTTAAAGCATCTCTCAAAGTTATCATTAAATCTTTAGGGCAAATGATAAAAGCGGAGGAAATAAACTCAGAAAATGCCTCAAAACTAGCTTCGCAGTTTTCTAATTTTTCTTTGGCAATAAATTCACACAAATGAATGGCATGGTGCTCAGCCATTTTTAAAGAATCGGGTCCTCTAAAATCCCAAAGTAATTTTACTTTTTGCATAAATTATCCTTTTTCTTCTTTTCTGCCATCGGCATGGTAAGCAAACCTTCCTTTTGTTCTGCCATGAACCGGACCGGGGCTCACCCAAGGCCAACCTCCAAATCGAGTTTGTTGGTAATCGTAAAATGCTTGTTGAATTTCTTCTTTGGTATTCATCACAAACGGACCATGTTGCACCACAGGCTCAGCAATAGGCTTGCCTTGTAAAACCAAAATGTGAGCGTCTTCAGCTCCAGCTGTTAAAGTTACAGAAACATCTCCTCTAATATCGGCCGCATGGTAATTTGGAACTTTTGTTTCATCCAACAGAAGTTGGTCGCCTTTGTAGAAATACAAACTACGGTTTACACCGCTCGAGGCTTTGGGTAAAGTCCACTTTCCTCCTGCTTCAATTTTAATATTCCAAATAGCCAATTCGTTTGATTGGTCGGCTGCCCAAGAGTTTGGAGGAGGTGCAGGTGCTTGATGATTTTCTAATTTTCCGGCAATTACTTCTACCCTAACATTTTTGCCATTGATGTCTTTTTTGTAATCTGGAATTGATTCGCCCCAAAGCATTTTAAAATGCGGCTCTACCATTTTGTTTTTTCTTGGTAAATTCAACCAAATTTGAAACAACTCCATGGTGTTATCTTTATCCTTGTGGATTAAAGGAAACATTTCAGCATGTTGCAAACCTTTTCCTGCTGTCATCCATTGTACATCCCCATTGCCATATCTTCCTGAAGCTCCTTGAGAATCAGAATGATCCACCATTCCTTTTCTTACCACGGTAATGGTTTCGAAACCTCTGTGTGGATGACCTGGAAAACCCGGAACTTCTTGTCCGTGATACATTCTAAAACCATCTTTAATCATAAAATCTTGGCCAATTTGCCTTCCTTTCAGCAATTCCTTTGGCGGACCCATATTTTCTTCTCCTTTCGGGAAAAAATCTTCGTGATGAACACAAAATAAAAATGGGTCTTGTGTTTCCCATTGAAAACCTAATGGTTTAATTCTTTTTACTGTGGGTTCTTCGTTCATAGGTTTTGTATTTTCAGATGCAAAGCCTGTTTTGGCAGCTAATGCCATACCGGAGCCTGCAACAAATAATTTCTGAATAAAATTTCTTCTGCTTTTTGATTTATCTGATTTCATGATGTTAAAGCATTTGATTGGTTGGAATTGTTATCGAAATTAACCAATTATTGTAGATTTTGTTTTGCCAAATACTTATGCAGCATTTTTCGGGTTTGCTGATTTAATTTATTTTTAAAAAGGTTTGTTCCACCAATTATCCAACCCTGAAAACCCATAGCTTGTTTTGCCCAAGTATGCAAATTGAAATGGTCGATATGCTTTGATATTTTACCATTTTCAATCCAAAAAGTTGCTTGTATTTTGTTGTGAACTTTCTTTTTCGATTTACCAAATTCGTCCTTCGCTTCCCAATTGGCAGTAACTATTTTTCCGTTTTGTTGAATGTTCGAAAAA
>JABAYK010000100.1 GCA_018609045.1 Flavobacteriales bacterium | reverse complement strand
TTACCTACAGCTTACGATTACATTCGGTTGGGACATCCACTATCTTGTGTTTTAGAATGGACAATTGCCAAATTAAACAACCTAAAGCCTGAGTCTGTTATCAGTTTTTCTTCTAAAACAACCCCTATTCTAGCCGTTTTAAGAAAGAATTTATTACAACACAAAAACACCCAAATTCTTTTCTCAGGTAATTTACCTGAAAACTTTGATGCTGATATTTTAAGAAAGGTTTATGGTTACAAATTCGAATTAAAGCCAATCGAAAAATCATCGGAAATTTCTGCTTTTGATGGAAGTACAATTTTGGTTTCCAACCAAGATAAAGTTGGCCAAATTGAAGCCAATTCAAATGTTGATTTTATAATTAATCTTCATGAAGATTTGGGAAGTGTATTGCTGGTTATTGGTGAGCAAAACGAAAGTTATGTTTCAGAAATTCAGCATGTTCGAAGAAGAGAAACCATCGCGATGACGCCATCCAATTGTTTGGTTGCTTTAAAAAATATAGTTGGAAACACAGAGTCAAATCAAAATAGAGATGACTTAGCAAATAAAACCATTGTTTTAAATGCCATCAGTAAAGTTACAGATGTAAATACCAAGGCTTTGGTTGGGTCAAGTGGACTTTCTATTCAATATGCCATTATGATGGGATTGGTTCATCATGCTGTAGAAAACCATCCTGAAAAAGCCATAAAATTTATTGTTCCGCCAAATTGTTATGGTGGCACAAACGACCAAGCAAGACGGGTTGCTGCCTGCCTCGATAATGTTGAAATATTAGATTTACCTGTGGATGGTGATAATGATATGGTGAAAAGTGTTGATACGGTTTTACAAAAAGTAGCCATGATAGATGCAATTCCTTACATTATTGCAGAAATTCCAACCAACCCAAGAGTTGAAGTACCCGATTTACAAAAACTTAAAGAAGCTTTAAGCAAACCTCGAAAAACTTCAACAGGAAAACACGCAATCGATCCAGTTTTTATTTTAGACCAAACTTTTTGTCCTAATGTTCATTTTTTGGGCGAAGGAGCTATTCTTTCAACCATTAGAACTATTACTTATGCTAGTGGCTCAAAATTCCCGAGTGGTGGAAAATGCACTGCAGGTTATTGCATAGGAAATAACAAAGCAGAAGATTTGATGGAAAACATAGAAAAACATCTAAAGCTTTGTGATAATGAAGCTACAAGTCTTCAAATGGAAATATTGGCAAATCAACTGCCTTCAATGAACCAAAGAATTGAAGATGCATACAAAAATACCCGAGAGTTTGTAAATTATATTCAAGAGAAATTACCAGCGGCAAAAATCAATTTTGTTTCAGAAGAACTGGCAAAACAAGGGTTTACTCCTTCTGTATTTTCTTTAGACCTTCCTACAAAAGGCAATACAGATGAAGAAAGAGAAACTTACAAAAGAGCATTAAACCATAAGCTAATCAATTTAATGATTACCGAAATTCCTAATGAAAGCAAATATTGTGTGAGCTATGGTCAGTTAAAAGGTTGCTATTGGACTATTCCTGCAACTTCTACCCAAGGCACAACCAAAGAAGGCGATAAAGATTATATTGCTAGGGTAGCTCTTTCACCAAATATGAATCTTGAGCTACACAAAAAAGTGTTTTTTGATTTTGTTAATTCTATTTAACCTCAAAATATGAAACACGTAAAATATATTGCATCAGGCGAAGGAGAAAACTACAACTACTCTCAAGATCATTGCTATATTAAACTTTCTTCTAGGGATACAAATGGCGAATTATGCATCGTAGAAGATACCTTGAAACCTGGCTTTCACTTGAAGCGCCATCACCATAAGGTGATGACTGAAGTTTTCTACATGTTGGTGGGTGAAATGGAGCTCATTTTTGATGATGAAACTCTAATCCTTAAAGAAGGTGATACCATTACAGTTCCACCAAATATTTGGCACGAAGCCAAATGCAAGGATGGGGGAAAAATGCTAACCATCTTTAAAAATGGTGAGTTTGATATTTTCTTAGAGCAACTTTCTAAAATGACAGAAAAAGAGTTTTCTGATGCTGCTTTTATGAAGTCTTTTTCAGAGAAGTTTGATATTTACGAAGAATAAACTATGGAGCCTCAAGCCAAACCTGATAAGCCAAAATCATACTGTGAGTATGTAAATACTTTACCTGCAGACAATGTTCATCGGGTTTACCACGATACACAATATGGTTTTCCAATTGAATCTGATAACGAACTGTTTGGAAGGCTTATCTTAGAAATTAACCAAGCTGGTTTATCGTGGACAACCATTTTAAATAAGCAAGAAAACTTTAGGCTTGCTTATTCTAATTATGAAATTGAAAAAATTGCCAACTACAACCAAAAAGATATAGATAGGTTACTTGCAAATCCAAGCATTATTAGAAATAAATTGAAGATAAATGCCGCCATCTGCAACGCTCAAAAAATAGTTGACTTAAAATCTGAATTTGGTTCGTTTAAAGCTTGGTTAAATCACCATCACCCATTACCAAAAGAAGATTGGGTAAAGCTTTTCAAAAAAACTTTCAAATTTACTGGTGGCGAAATTACCAATGAGTTTTTAATGAGTACAGGTTATTTAAAAGGTGCTCACATTTCGAGTTGCCTTATTTTCAAAGAAATTGAAAAAATGAAATAAAACTTTGAAAAAATGAAAGCCGCCATTAGAAAAAACTATTGCAATCCTGAAAAAATAAAAATTGAGGAAATCGAAACACCTTCTCCTAAAAGCAATGAGGTATTGGTAAAAGTACACGCCACAAACATTAACCGAACCGATTGCGCTAACCTTACCGCAAAGCCATTTATCATGAGGTTTGTATTGGGCTTTTTAAAACCCAAAAAAATAATTTTAGGAACTGACTTTGCCGGAGTGGTTTCTAAAGTTGGAACTGATGTTACCTCCATTAAAGAAGGTGATAAAGTATTTGGCTTTTTTGATACTGGATTGGAGTCGCAAGCCGAGTTTTTAATTACTAAACCAGGAAACCTATATCCAATTCCGAATGAAGTAGATTTTAAAAGCGCGGCAGCCAGCTTAGAAGGCGCTCACTATGTCTACACTTTTATACACAAGGTAAACTTAAAACCAGGTGATAAAGTATTAATTAATGGAGCAACAGGAGGAATTGGCTCGGCCTTATTACAATTTGTAAAGACCTTTGATGTTGAAATTACCGCAACCAGCAACCCAAAAAATATGGATTTAATAAAGGCGCTCGGAGCCCACCATGTTATTGATTACACAAAAGAAGATTTTACCCAATCATCAAATCAGTACAACTACATTTTCGATGCTGTTGGCAAAAGCACATTCGGCAAATGCAGGCCAATTTTGAAAGAAAGCGGAGTTTACATTTCATCAGAGTTAGGACCATATGCCCAAAACTTACTTTTTGCTATTTCTACTTCAATTTTTGGAAAGAAAAAGGTGGTTTTTCCTGTTCCCTACAGCCCAAAAGAAACAATACCTTACATCATAAAAATGCTGCAATCAAAAAAGTATAATCCCGTAATTGACAAAACTTATTCTTTAAACGAAATTTCTGAAGCCTACAATTTTGTAATTAAAGGACAAAAAACAGGAAATGTTATTTTAGAGTTTTAATGTAGTTTACTGAATTTGCCTCTAAAACCATTTTTCTCTCTTACTTTACAGCATGAATACTTTCGAAGATTTCAAAATAAAATCACAGTTACAAAATGCCATTGCCGATTTAGGATTTGACAAACCAACTCCAATTCAGCAAGAATCTTTCTCCCCTATTCTCTCAGGAACCGATTTTGTTGGAATTGCCCAAACCGGTACCGGAAAAACAATTGCCTATTTGCTTCCTATTTTACAAGATTTGAAATATTCTGACCAAATAAACCCAAGGGTTTTGATATTGGCGCCAACCAGAGAGTTGGTAATTCAAATTGTAGAGCAAATTGAGAAACTAACCCAATACATTAGTATTAGAGTGGTGGGTGTTTTTGGCGGAACTAATAACATTAACCCTCAAAAAGTTGCTGTTGCCCAAGGTGCAGATATTATTGTAGGAACACCCAGAAGACTTTATGACATTGCCATTAGTAAAGTATTAAGCCTAAAATCAATTAAGAAATTAGTGATTGATGAAGTTGACATCATGCTTGATTTTGGCTACAAAACTCAGCTAAAAAACATTTTTGAGTTGATGCCTATCAAACGGCAAAACATTCTCTTTTCCGCAACCATGACAGACTATGTAGATGAACTAACAAGTGATTTTTTGATTACTCCAATCAGGAAAACTATTTCTATTAGCGGAACACCTTTAAATAATATTAGCCAAGAATGTTTTGAGGCGCCAAACTTTTACACCAAAGCCAATTTGCTAAATCATTTGCTTGAAGACAAAGAAGAATTTAGCAAAGTTTTAATTTTTGTGGGAACAAAAGTTGATGCCGACCGACTTTATGAAACTCTTAATTTCGAGGATGAATCTTCTGTAATTCATGCAGGTAAAGAGCAAAACCATAGAACCAAATCAATTGAAAAGTTTGAATCTGGCAAAAGCAGAATTTTAATTGCTACCGATGTGGTTTCGCGTGGTATCGACATTGAAAAAATCTCAACTGTAATAAGTTTCGATACGCCGTTTTACCCCGAAAATTACATTCACCGAATTGGAAGAACAGGTAGAGCAAACCAACAAGGAAGAGCAATTTTGTTGTGCAGTGAAAAAGAAATTGAGTTGAGAGAGGCAATTGAAGGCTTGATGAAATATTCAATTCCGGTGAATGAATTTCCTGAAGAAGTGGAAATTACCTCCAGGCTTACACCAGAAGAAGAATATAAACCAACCAATGAGCCTGAACTATCTGAGAAAAACACCTCCATTAAAGTTGGCGCTTCTTTTCACGAAAAAAAGGCCAAGAACAAAAAGGTAAATGCCGAGAGAAAAAGCTACAACAAAATTTTAAAGGAAAAATTTAAAAAACCATTAAGGCGGGGCGACAAAATTCAGAACATGAAAAAGAAAAATAAAAAGAGGTAATAATTTGGCTTAAAACCTTTCCATTGCTCCTTTTTCCAATTTACTGTGAATTAAAATAATGTTAAAAAATTAAGTTTTACATTAATTTACACTTATTAAAACTTGGTTGAACACCCCCTGCCTACTTTTATCCCATCAAATAAAAAAGCCATGAAAAACAAAAGTTTATTTCTTATCGGGGTGTTTTGTTTCACAACATTAATGTCGTGTTCTCAAAACAATGCTACCGATGAAAATATAACCCAAAAAACTGCAATAAAAGAAAGCAAACCTCAAAAAGAACCTCACCAGTTTGGCGGTTGGTATTGCCCCGATAATTTAAATGGGTTTCCTGCGGTAGATCTTGCCAATTGGGACAAAGTTCCTGTTGTAAACGGAAGAATGGCAACAAAAGAGGAAACGCAAACCGAAGCTTCCTTAATTTTTGTTGACCCAGAAAAATATCCTGATGCAAAACCATTGGATATTACAATGCCGAAGTTGGCAAGGTTTTATAATTACAACACTAAAAAAGAAGAAATAATAATTGTAATTCAAGCCATAAATGTTTCAGGCGATTCACTTGTAGGCTTTAGGTATTTAAATGGTGGAAACGGAAGTGCAAGAATTGATGAAGTAAAATTTCTAGCTTATGATGAAATCAAAAATATAGAGGCCACAAAATTTGTATCATTTGAAATAGTAATTAATGCCAAAAGAAATGAAATTTGGGAGGTACTCACAAACCCAAGCTATTTTAAAACCCTACAACCAATTTTCGATAAAGAAAATATTCTTGATAATGATTGGGTTAAATCTTCAAAAGTTAATTTCAAATATCCTTTTGGAGGAGTAATTACTTCTGATTATGCAGGTAGTCTTTACGGAAACCAGTACATTCAAATTGACTACCAAAATGAAGGTTATCAATATGCAGAAAAATTCTTGTTATTAGAAGATAAGAAATCCCAAAACTCAACACTTAAAATAACTTGCGGCCCATACGGAAATGACTTTGAAACCCAAAATACTATCATAAATAATTGGGCAAACAAGGTGAAAGAGCTAAGTGAGTTTCAACATAGCTTAAAGCCAACGAATAACCTCAATTTGGATAAAAAATAAACTTATTGCCTTGCCCAATGGTTTAACATACTTTTGGCAACCATATTTATAGAATACTATGAATGTTATTAAAACACTCAACCAAAATAAAGGCAAAACACTTTTTTCATTCGAAATTCTTCCTCCCTTAAAAGGCAAAAGAATTCAGTCTATCTACGATTCTATTGACCCATTGATGGAGTTTAACCCAAGTTTTATCAATGTTACCTACCATAGAGAAGAGTTTGTTTACAAAAAGCGCGAAAAGGGGTTTTTAGAAAAAGTTTCCATTAGAAAAAGACCCGGTACTGTTGGGATTTGTGCAGCTATTCAACATAAATATGGCGTTATAACAGTTCCACATCTTACTTGTGGTGGCTTTTCTGCCGAAGAAACCGAAAACGCTTTAATCGATTTACACTTTTTGGGCATTAACGATATTTTGGCTTTACGCGGAGATCCTGTTAAAACTGAAAACACTTTTGTTCCAGATGATAAAGGCCATGCTTATGCAGTAGAATTGGTGCAACAAATCGAGAAAATGAACGAAGGGCAATATTTAGATGAAGAAATAAAAGACCCTGAACCTACAAATTTTTGTATTGGTGTAGCTGGTTATCCAGAAAAACACTACGAGGCCATGAACCTCAACCTTGACATAAAATATTTGAAACAAAAAATTGATGCTGGAGTTTCATACATTGTTACCCAAATGTTTTTCGATAACCAAAAGTATTTCGACTTTGTAGAACATTGTCGACAAGAGGGAATTAACGTGCCAATAATTCCGGGAATTAAGCCAATAACCACGCTTAAACATATTCAGTTTATTCCAAAAACGTTTCACATCGATTTTCCAGATGAGCTTACCAATAGTTTGGTAAACTGTAAAACCAACGAAGAAGTAACCAAAGTTGGAGTAGCTTGGGCCATTAAACAATCATTGGAATTAAAGGAAAAAGGAGTGCCATGTATTCATTTTTACACCATGGGTAAATCTGAAAACACAAGAAATATCGCGAAAGCTGTATTTGGATAATTACTTAAAGTTGGCCATGTAGCGGGCAACGTATTTTCCTAATATATCAAACTCAAGGTTTACCTCATCGCCTACTTTTAGCGTATGGAAATTTGTATGCTCGTATGTGTACGGAATAATAGCAACTGAAAAGCCATCAGGCCTAGAGTCAACAACAGTTAAACTAACTCCATTTATGGTAATTGAACCTTTTGGAACGGTATAAAGTTCTTTGTCAACTTCATGCTCAATGTGGTAATACCAGCTTCCCTCCGACTCTTTAATGTCTTTTACTTTACCCTTCTTATCAACATGGCCTTGCACTATGTGGCCATCTAGTCGGCCATTCATTGTCATGCAGCGTTCTACATTCAAAACCGAGCCTTCTTTCAAACTTCCTAAATTAGATTTAAGCAAGGTTTCTTGAATGGCTGTAACCTTATATTGCTCATCAGAGAGTTCAACAATCGTTAAGCAAACTCCATTATGAGCAACACTTTGGTCAATTTTTAATTCTCCTGGAAACTTATTTGAAACTGTTATGTGTAGGTTTTCTTTTTCTCTTTCTAGTTTCTCAACATGGCCTAAAGCCTCAATAATTCCTGTAAACATATTTTAGTTTGACGCTGGGGTTCTTTCGTTTTGATTTATGATGGTAACATTTCCTTTAATTACCCTTGGCTCAATACCAGTTAACCTGATTTCGTTAACTGTACAGATGTAGAAATATACTCCTGAAGGAACATATCTTTTTGTTGATGAATTTTTTCCATCCCAAGCAATATTAGGGTTGGTAGTTTCGTAAACCAAGTCTCCCCATCTGTTAAAAATTTTCATGTCTACATCTTGAACAAACTTGTATGGAAATGGAACAAAGAAATCGTTAAACCCATCGCCACCTGGCGTAAAAATATTAGGCAACGTGTAAATAGGGCAATTGTCAACACAATATTTTTCGCCTAAATAACTTTCGTTACCAGATGAATCTGTTGAAGTAACTGCATAACATCCTGCCAACGATTTTAAGTTTTCTAAAGTTAAACTTAGCTCTTCTGCATTTGATGTTTGGTAAATTTCTTCATAAGCACCACCCAATGTTGATGTAAAGTATACTTTGTAAAAAGCAACATCATCAGCACAGCTCAAGTTAGCGTTTTCCCAATCGAGGTAAACATTGTCTAAACCACAATCTGCCTCAACAAAAATGTTTGGTGGATTACAAGGCGCTATGGTATCTTTTGGAATACCGCAATTCTCTTGGGAAAAGTTAATAATTGGGTCAATAAATCCATCTGTAGAATACCTGCCAATGCTTTGAATTTTATAACAATAAGAAACGCCATTTTTAAGAGCAGTATCAATGTAAGTTTTAATATCTACTGTATCTAACATATCAAATCTCAGCGAGTCTTCATTGTATTTGTAAACCACAAATTGGTTGTTTGTCCAAGGAACATTAAAATCCCATGTTAGAAATAATGCTTCATCTTGTGGTAAAATATCCAAGTAAATTGAAGTAGCTCTTTGTGTTGAGCCAACCAACCCTTTGCCACTTTCTAACTCTACCCTATATTGATATTGGTTTTGAAGGGTATTAATTCCTGAATCTACCATGAGAGTATCTCCATCAAGAATGTTGAAAAATGGACCGATGTTGTTGATGAGCAATTCTTGCTCTCCTTCGGTTCTTCGGTAAACCTTGTAAAAATAAGGTGGAGTAAATTGTACAGAATCATCTAACTCGGTTGGTTTTGCCCAACTAATGGTATCTACACCATTTTCTTGGTTGGTTCTTTTCACTGAAACTCTTGTAATTACTGGAACATCTTTTTTGAGTTCGGCACAAACTTCTGGAGTTGGTAAACTTTCTGCCTTATCTGGATAAATAGCCGTTATCATATAACAGTACCGATGACCATGAACTAGTCCATTTCCATCATTATCATCTAAAAATGTATTTGAATTATAGCCTGATACGAAACCAATATTTTGATAGCCTGTAGATGCCGGAACTCCAGTTACACATTCATCTGGGGTATAGCCTAAAGAATCAATTTTACGGTAAATATTATAACCAATCGCATTAGAACATGGATTTGGAGACCACCTAACAATAATATTATTTCCTGCAGGCGTGGCGCTATATTGATCTGAAGCAGGACCTATTACCCTAATGTTTAAAGTTGCAAAATTTACCAACTCGGCAAGTCCTCTATTGTCTTCGGCTTTAAAAGTAATTTGGTAAGGTCTTAAACGAATGTGCTCGCAGGTAGTTTGCCAAAATAAATTTGTTTCTACAGAATCAGGATTAATTACTCCTTGATCAAAAATAGCTGAATCCTTAATATCAAAAGGAAGCCCAACGGCTGTAAGGGTAATTACGTCTCCATCATCGTAAGCTATAACTTTTTGGTTGAGACTGTCTCCTGCAATAACACAAATATCTGGCAAAGGCGCAAACTCTGGCGGGTCATTATCGCATGGCGCAACTTTTATCTGCATGTCGCGCAAAACTTCTCCTACTTTTACAACATTACCCGAAAGAGTATCTTTTCTGTATTCTTCAATCAAAATACAAATATTGTAATCGCCTTGTTTTTGAGGTGAAACCCAAGCTAAAGTTCCTGTTAAGGCATCAATAGAAAGTTTGTTATTAATGCCAGGTACAATTTGATCTGGAGTTTTATAATCTTGAATTGGGTCACCATTATCTCCATAACAAACTGAAATTGAATAAACCAAACTATCGTTATCAGGATCTACAGCTCCGGGGTTGTGATAATATGGTTTTTTGAGGCACCCATTATCAATAGGCCAGTTCTGTAAAACAGGAGAATTATTGTGCCCCACTGTGGGGCTAATGACCAGAGTAGATTTTAAGAAAAAGGGAACACTTACTGAGTTTGGAATATTTTCAATCTCTGCTACCCTATTTGGGTCTAACATGCTAATTACATAAGTTCCTGGTCCTGCATAAGTGTGAGTTGTAACGTAGGTGTTAAGTTTTGTAGTGTTGTTTATTTGCACCCCATCTCTGCTATCTGGAAATTGAGGGCAAAGATTTTTGGTTCCGTTATTTCGAAAAATGGTTTCAATTGCACCATCTCCTAAATCGACATCAAGTGTACATCTATCTGCACTTGTAGAAGCCGGGTCTGTGTAGGTTGTTACAGTAATTTCATAAGTAAGGTTGCCTTTGTGCTTATATGAAATTTCTCCAGCGCGGTTATGGGTTCCAAAAACCAAACTAGTTACAAGCATAAAAACTATTAGTAAAATCCCTCTCATGGTTACAATCTGCTAATTTACGGACAAAATCATTATTTATTATGTTAATTCATAATAAATCTATTCAAACCCGCATGAGGTAAATAAACGGTATTTGAAAGCTATTGTTCTAAAATTTGATATTCATTAAGTCGGTAAATTTTAGGTAGATTTGCCGGCTAAAATATTTCACATGAACCTCAAGATAAAGTCGTCAAAAAATATAAACGAAAAAGCAAGTTTGGTAACTATTGTTAGTTCTAAAACTAATTTACCAGATGATTTTAAAAGCCTTTCAAAAGACTATATCAAAACAAATTTTTCAGCCCAAAAACCACTTATAAAAAACGAACTTGAAAACATTAATGTTTTGGCTTTGGCCGAAAACAAGGATGATTTCAAAAAACTTGAGGGCTTAAGAGTTAATGGTTATTTAACTTGTAAAGCAGCAAACAACTCCAAAATAAAAAGCATTCAAATTACCGGCGAAAACGCTAGTGAGGTATTGGCTTTTACGGAAGGTTTAATTTTAGCAAATTACCAATTCAACAAGTATTTTTCAGATAAAAAAGATAATTCGCTTTCTGAAATAAGCGTTGTTTGTGCCAGTGTATCGAAAAAAGATATCGAAGAGTTAACCAACGTTAGCGAAGCAGTTTACCACGCAAGAACTTTGGTAAATGAACCACAGCATTTTTTAACAGCCACACAACTATCCGAAGAAATAAAATCTTTATCGAAAGAGGCTGGCTTTACAGTTGAAGTTTTCACTAAAAAGAAAATTGAAACCCTTAAAATGGGCGGTTTATTAGCTGTAAACAAAGGAAGTGTCGAGCCACCAACCTTTAATATTTTAGAGTACAAACCTAAAAATCCATCTAACAAAAAACCTATTGTTTTGGTGGGTAAAGGGGTGGTTTATGATACTGGTGGTTTAAGTTTAAAACCAACCGCTGGCTCCATGGATTTTATGAAAAGCGACATGGGTGGGTCTGCGGCAGTAATTGGTGCTTTATACGCAACAGCAAAAAACAAACTTGATGTTTGGGTAGTTGGGCTAATTCCTGCAACGGACAATAGGCCTTCGGGTGCTGCTTATGCTCCTGGTGATGTAATTACCATGTACAATGGCAAAACAGTTGAAGTGTTAAATACCGATGCTGAAGGCCGAATGATTTTAGCTGATGCTTTAACTTATGCCATAAAATATAACCCAGAGCTTGTTATCGATTTAGCCACCTTAACCGGTATGGCTGCCAGAACAGTTGGCCATCATGCAACCGTATCAATGGGTACGGCAGATAAAGAAACCCACGAAAGCCTAAAAGAATCGGGTTTTGCAGTTTATGAAAGGCTTGCAGAAATGCCATTTTTTGATGAGTATTTCGACATGCTAAAATCTGATATTGCAGATGTAAAAAATATTGGTGGAATGAACGCCGGCGCCATCACAGCAGGTAAATTTTTAGAAATGTTCACCAAAAACGAAAAAGGAGAACATGCTTATCCTTGGATTCATCTTGATATTGCTGGTCCCGCCTTTTTAACCATTGAAGACGCTTACCGTGGCAAAAACGGAAGTGGTGTTGGAGTAAGGTTACTTTACAATTTCATCAAAAAATACGCTAAATAAAACCAATGGGAAAACGCATTAAAATAGGAATTTCTGTTGGCGACATTAATGGAATTGGGCTAGAAGTTATTTTGAAATCTTTGCAAGATGCAAGAATGATTTCAAACATTACTCCCATAATTTATGCCTCAACCAAGTTGGTTAAATTTTATTTAAAGAGACTTGGCATTAGCGATATGGCTTTAAATTCTATCAATAAAGCCGAAGATGCCAATCTAAAAAAAATCAATGTCCTCGATGTTTGGCAAGAAGATGTTTATGTAAACTTTGGGCAACAAAATGAAGATGGTGGAAAATACGCACTACTTTCTCTTAAAAAAGCTGTTGAAGATTTAGCTTCTACCAAGTTTGATGCTTTAGTTACGGCGCCTATCAACAAAAAGAATATTCAATCTGAAGAATTTAAGTTTCCTGGTCATACAGAATACTTAGCCAACTATTCTAATGAGGAAAACCCTTTGATGTTTATGATTTATCATAATTTAAAGGTTGGCGTAGTTACAGGCCATATTCCATTAAACGAGGTGGCCAAAAATTTAACAGAAGAAAAAATATTGGGCAAGCTAGAAGCCATGAAAAAATCTTTGGTGCAAGATTTTAATATTTCGCAACCAAAAATTGCTGTTTTAGGGTTAAATCCCCACAGTGGAGATGATGGTTTAATCGGAAATGAAGAAAAAGATTTAATTGCCCCAACTCTTGAAAAAGCTAAGCAGCAAGGCTATTTGGTTTTTGGCCCGTACCCAGCAGATGGATTTTTTGCAAACAAAGGCTACCAAAAATTTGACGCTGTTTTGGCTATGTACCACGACCAAGGCTTAACCCCTTTTAAAACCATTTCGCAAAGCGAAGGAATTAATTACACAGCAGGCTTGCCAATTGTGAGAACGAGTCCTGATCATGGAACTGCATATGATATAGCAGGGCAAAATTTAGCCGACGAAACATCATTTAGAAATGCAATTTATGCCGCTTGCGATATTTACATTGCAAGACAAGAATATAGAAGCCTAATTTCCAATCAACTAGAAGTAAAACAAGGCAGAGAAAAAAGAAGAGAATAAAATAGTTTTCAACAAATTTTATTTTCTACTTTTGCAAGCCTTTTTCAAATGAAAAAGTTAAAGCAATTAAATAGGCAATTTGAATTGCCATTTTCAGGTTTAAAAATTGGAGTTCATCAATTTGAATTTCCAATTGACCAATCGTTCTTTGAGCACTTTGAGGCTTTAAGTTTTTTAACAAAAGGCGAAGCAATAGCCAAAGTTGAATTAGAAAAACGTTCAACCATGCTTTTGCTAAAAACTTTGGTTAAAGGTAAAGTCACCACTCCTTGCGATAGATGTGGTGATGAAGTTACTACCAAAATCAATAATGAGTTTAATCTCATTATAAAGTTTGGGGAGGGAGATTTTGAAGATACTGATGAAATGATTCAAATATCTGCTTTAGACCATAAACTTGAATTGCTCGAATTGTTCTATGAATATGTTTATTTGAGTTTACCATTAAGGTTCACTCATAAAAAATCAAATTGTAATGCTGAAGTTTTGCAAAAACTTGAAGAATTACGAGTTGAAGAAATTGAGAAAGAAGAAAAAACAGATCCCCGGTGGGATGTTTTAAAAAATTTAAAATAAGTTGCTATGGCACATCCTAAGAGAAAAATCTCGAAAACGAGAAGAGACAAAAGAAGAACTCACATAAAAGCTGAGATTCCTACAATTGCAAAATGCCCAACTACTGGACAACCACATTTATACCACAGAGCTCATTGGTTTGAGGGTAAATTATACTACAAAGGCAAAGTAGTTATGGAAAAAGAAGTTGCTCTATAAGCAACTTTTTGTTTTTCCAAACATTTTCTTCACTTCTTAAAATAATTGTAAACTTGCTTTTAGTTTACAAAATAATATTTTGATGTCTCAAAACATTAAAGCTTCCATTACCGCCGTAGAAGGTTATGTGCCAGAGTTTGTTTTAACCAACAAAGAACTGGAAAAACTTATTGAAACCTCTGATGAGTGGATTACCTCCCGAACAGGAATTAAGGAAAGAAGAATCTTAAAAGATCCTAACAAAGGAACTTCAGATATGGCTGTTGAGGCAATCAACAAGCTTCTCAAAAAAAAGAACATTGCTCCCGAAGAAATAGATTTAATCATTTGCGGAACCATAACACCAGACATGGTTTTTCCTGCTACAGCCTGTTTAATTGCAGATAAGGTTGGAGCTAAAAATGCATTTGGTTATGATATTAGTGCTGCCTGCTCAAGTTTTATTTATGCCTTGGTAACTGGCCAAAAATTTATTGAAAGTGGTACTCACAAAAAAGTTTTGGTTTGTGGATTCGATAAAATGTCTTCAATCATAAATTACGAAGACAGAACTACATGTATAATTTTTGGCGATGGTGGCGGAGTTGCCCTTTTAGAGCCTGCTACTGATGAAAATTATATTGTAGATTCTATTTTAAAGTCAGATGGCTCTGGAATGCAGTTTTTGCACCAAAAGGCTGGAGGATCATTAACACCTCCATCACACCATTCTATAGATGCTCGGTTACATTATGTTTACCAAGAAGGTCAATCTGTTTTTAAGTTTGCAGTTACCAACATGGCAGATGTTTCAGCAGAAATAATGGAGAGAAATAACCTTACAGCAGATGATGTAGCGTGGTTAGCCCCTCATCAAGCCAATAAAAGAATTATAGATGCCACAGCCCGCAGAATGGGAGTTGGCGATGATAAAGTTATGTTAAACATCCATAAATATGGGAATACCACAAGTGGTACAATTCCATTGTTATTATGGGAATACGAAAATCAATTAAAAAAGGGAGATAACCTCATTATCAGCGCATTTGGCGGCGGATTTACCTGGGGTTCAATCTACCTCAAATGGGCATATTAATCGTTTTAATATAGGCATATTTGCCATCCATATTTTTTTATCTTTACCCACAATAAAGCAATCAACTTATGAATCTGAAAGAAATTGAATCGCTAATAAAATTCGTTTCCAAATCTGGAGTAAGCGAAGTTGAATTAGAAACAAAAGACGTAAAGATTACCATTAAAACAGAAAATGGTAGACCAGCAGAAGTTCAAAGTGTAATTACCCAAATGCCAATGCAGGCACAAATGCCTAATATGCAAATGGCTCCTGTAAATATGGGAAATCAAGCACCTGCTGCACCGCAAGAAGCTCCAAAAGCCGAAGCCCCAAAAGCTGATGACAGCAAATTAATTACTGTAAAATCTCCAATGATTGGAACTTTCTATAGGTCATCTTCTCCTGATAAACCAGCATTTATAAATGTGGGTGATTCAATTAAACCTGGTGATGTAGTTTGTATTATAGAAGCTATGAAACTATTTAATGAAATTGAATCTGAAATATCAGGAAAAGTTGTAAAAGTATTGGTTGACGATTCTTCTCCAGTTGAATACGACCAACCATTATTTTTAGTTGAACCAGCCTAAAAAAAGCGACATGTTTAAAAAAATTCTTGTTGCCAATAGAGGCGAGATTGCGTTGCGTATCTTAAGAACATGCAAAGAAATGGGCATCAAAACTGTTGCCGTATATTCTACTGCAGATAAAGAAAGCCTTCATGTAAGGTTTGCAGACGAAGCAGTTTGTATTGGCCCACCAGAAAGTGCAAAATCTTACTTAAAAATTCCAAACATTTTAGCTGCAGCTGAAATAACCAATGCCGATGCTATTCATCCTGGCTATGGTTTTTTATCTGAGAACGCTAAATTTTCTAAAATTTGCCAAGAGCACAATATCAAATTTATTGGTGCTACTCCTGAACAAATTGAAGGAATGGGAGATAAAGCTACTGCAAAAGCTACTATGCTTGCTGCAGGTGTGCCTTGTGTTCCAGGCTCTCCAGGAATTATTACAGATGTAAAAGCTGCCAAAAAAATAGCCAAAGAAATTGGATACCCTGTAATGCTAAAAGCTACTGCCGGTGGTGGTGGAAAAGGGATGCGTGTAGTTTGGAAAGAAGAAGAATTTGAAGAAGCACACGCCAAAGCTTCCAAAGAAGCAGGAGCCTCTTTCGGCAACGATGGCATGTACATGGAGAAATTTATTGAAGAACCCAGGCATATTGAAATTCAAGTCGCTGGAGATCAGTATGGGAGAGTTTGCCACTTAAGTGAAAGAGACTGCTCTATTCAAAGGAGACATCAAAAATTGGTAGAGGAGACGCCTTCACCTTTTATGACCGCCACCCTTAGAAAGAAAATGGGTGCCGCCGCCATCAAAGCTGCGAAAGCTGTAAACTACGAAGGTGTAGGAACAGTTGAGTTTTTGGTTGATAAACATAAAAACTTCTACTTTATGGAAATGAATACCAGAATACAAGTAGAGCATACCATTACCGAAGAAGTTATTGATTATGACTTAATTAAAGAGCAAATATTAATAGCTGCAGGAGAAAGAATATCTGGCGAAAATTATGAGCCTTTAAGACATGCAATTCAATGCAGAATAAATGCTGAAGATCCTTTTAACGATTGGAGACCAAGCCCTGGAAAAATTACAGAATACCACGAACCCGGAGGTATTGGTGTTAGACTAGATACACATGTTTATGCAGGATATACAATTCCTCCATATTATGACAGTATGGTTTCTAAATTAATTTGCGTGGCTAAAACTAGAGAAGAAGCCATCAAAAAAATGGAAAGAGCTTTAGATGAATATATAGTTGAAGGTGTAAAAACCACTATTCCTTTTCATCAAAGGCTTATGAAAAACGAAAAATTTAAAAAGGGCGATTTTACCACCAAATTTTTAGAGGAGTGGGATTATAAAGCCGAACTTATACCATAATATCAAAAAAAAGCCCCGCGAAATGCAGGGCTTTTTTTTTGTATATTGTTTCGGTTAAGATGCCAATGAGTTATTCAGCCTCTCCCCTATTAAATCATAACAAGCTTGTTTGATACCAATTATATCAAATCCAGATTCAGCGAATAATTGGTCTTGAGAACCGTGCTCAAAAATACGGTCTTGAATTCCAAGTCTTTTTACCTCGGCATGATAACCGTGATCTACCATAAACTCAATTACAGCACTACCTAAACCACCTTGAATTGCATTGTCTTCTATGGTTACTACTTTATTGAATTTAGAAAAAACTTCATGCAACATTACCTCGTCTAAAGGTTTGATAAAACGCATGTCGTAAACTGCAGCAGAAACGTCTTCTTTTGCTAATTCTTCGCTAGCGGTTATAGCATAATTTCCTATAGGGCCTATGGTTAAAATAGCAACATCTTCCCCATTTTTTATCTTTTTACCTGTCCCTATTTTAATTTCTTTAAATGGAGTTTTCCATTCTGGCATAACGCCTTCTCCTCTAGGATAGCGAATAACCCATGGAGCTGCATTTTTTTCTAGTTGAGCGGTATACATCAAGTTTCTCAACTCACTTTCATTCATTGGCGATGAAACTATCATGTTTGGAATACAACGCATGTAAGATAAATCATAAGCTCCATGATGCGTTGGCCCGTCTGCTCCAGCAAAGCCAGCTCTATCTAAACAAAATATAACGTGTAAGTTTTGTAAGGCAACATCATGAATAACTTGGTCATACGCCCTTTGCATAAAAGAAGAGTAGATATTGCAATACGGCACCAAACCTTGAGTAGCCAAGCCTGCCGAGAAAGTAACAGCATGTTGTTCTGCAATTCCAACATCGAATGCCCTATCAGGCATTGCCTCCATCATAAATTTGAGTGAGCTTCCTGTAGGCATTGCTGGTGTAACCCCAGTAATTTTTTCGTTTTTTTCAGCTAACTCAATAATGGAGTATCCAAAAACATCTTGAAATTTTGGTGGCTGTGGACTTTTTGGGGTTATCTTGATGATTTCACCCGTTTCTTTGTTAAAAATTCCAGGGGCATGCCAAGTTGTTGGCGAGCCTTCTTCTGAAAATTTATAACCTTTACCTTTCATGGTAAGGCAATGCAATATTTTTGGACCAGGTATATCTTTTAAATCATTTAAAACTTTAATCAAATGATTTACGTCATGTCCATCAATAGGGCCAAAATACCTGAATTTTAAAGCTTCAAATAAGTTTGATTGTTTCAACAAAGTTGATTTTATGCCATGTTCAACTTTTTGAACTATTTCTCTTGCATTTGGACCAAACTTTGAAATTTTTCCCAATAAGTTCCAAACTTCATCTTTTACTTTATTATAAGTATGTGAAGTTGTAATGTCAGTTAAATATTCTTTTAGTGCACCAACATTTGGATCGATTGACATGCAATTGTCATTCAAAATAACTAGCATATTTGCCTGCTCACCTCCTGCATGGTTTAAGCCTTCAAAAGCCAAACCTGCCGTCATGGCTCCATCACCAATAACGGCTATGTGTTGTATGTCTTCTTTTTTGAGAAGCTTATTTGCAACTGCCATTCCTAAAGCAGCAGAGATAGAAGTAGATGAATGACCTACACCAAAAGTGTCGTATTCACTTTCTTTTCTTTTCGGAAACCCGCTAATCCCCTTATATTTTCTATTGGTATGAAAAACATCTTTTCTACCTGTTAGTATTTTATGACCATAAGCTTGGTGGCCAACATCCCAAACCAATTGGTCTTTTGGTGTATTAAACACATAATGTAAGGCAACTGTAAGCTCAACAACACCAAGACTAGCACCAAAATGTCCGCCTTTTTGAGAAACAATATCAATAATAAACTCTCTAAGTTCATTTGTAACCTGAGTCAACTGAGACTCGTCCAGGTTTCTTAAATCGGCTGGATATTTAATTTTATCAAGCAAGGGGTAATCTGTGGCACTCATAAAGAAATTCGAATTTCGAATAAGCAAAAATAGCAATTATTCATTGTGCCTAAATATACAAGTCAAAGTCTAAAATGTTCAGACCCAATGCTTAATTGTAAGCATTTTCTGGATTTTTATTTACACTGTATTTAAACTTTGTAAGTAAAAAGAACATTACAGGAACAATTACCAAGGTTAAAAATGTAGCGAATGTTAACCCAAAAATTACTGTCCAAGACATTGGTCCCCAAAAAATTACATTATCTCCTCCAAAATAAATTTTTGGATCGTACTCTGTAAATAAAGAAAAGAAATCAATGTTCATTCCTGTAGCAAGAGGTAACAACCCTAAAATAGTAGTAATGGCTGTTAAAAGTACAGGACGTAGTCTTGTTTTTCCTCCTTCAACTAAGCTATCAAGTAATGCCTCTGTAGGTAAATTAGCTCCCTTTGGCAAACCTAGTTCATCTGCTTTTCTTTCCATTATTAATTTGGTATAATCAATTAAAACAATGGCGTTATTTACTACAATTCCTGCCAATGAAATAATACCAATCATGGTCATAATAACCACAAAATCCATTCGGAAAGTTACAAGGCCAAGGAATACACCAATTAAACTGAAAACAACTGATATTACAATAATAAATGGAGTTGAGGCTGAATTAAATTGAGAAACCAAAATCAAGAAAATTAAGAAAACAGCAATCATTAAAGCATTGCCTAAAAATGACATTTCTTTGGCTTGCTCTTCTTGCTGACCTGTAAATTTTAAGGTATTTTCTTCTTGAATAGGGTATTCTTGAAGGACTTTTTTAATTTCTGCAACCACCTCATTGGCATTATAACCATCTAGCACGTTTGACATTATGGTAATCATACGTGTTTGGTTTTTTCTTTTTACCGCACTAAATGTTGAGGTTTTTTCTGAGCTTGCTACTGCAGAAATTGGAACCTGTTTTATTTGGCCATTTGTTTGGTCTCTAAAAGTAATTGATTGGTTCATCAGCATTTCTTCATCATATCGGTAAGCATCTTGCAACCTAACATAAATAGGATAATCATCTTCTCCATCTTTATATGTAGAAACTTCAAAACCAAAAAGAGAAGTTCTAATGGTGTTTCCAATTTGACCTGTTGAAACTCCCAATCTTCTTGCTTTTCTCCTATCAACATTAATGGGCATTTCAGGCTTTCCAACTTCTACATCAAGCTTTAGCTCTTCTACACCACCAACGTTTTTATTATTAATAAACTCCTTTATTTTAGTGGCTTCAGCTATCAATTGCTCATAATCATCTCCCGAAAGTTCAATGTTTATAGGTTTACCTTGTGGAGGACCAGCAGCATCTTTATCTACAATTACTTGTGCACCAGGAACTCCTTTTACAACTTCTCTAATTTCTTCCATTACATCAGAAGTCATTATTCCTCTTCGGTTTTTGAACTCCGTAAAATTGATAGCTATACGCGCTTTGTGCGGAGTTGTGGCCATTGATGGACCTTCATTAGGATCTGAGGCACCCATTCCAACTTGCGCAATTACACTTTCAATTAAGAAGTTTTTTGTTTGCTTTTCTCCATCAATAATAACTTCTTCGTCATATTTTTTGATGTAGTTAAATACCTTTTGCTCTAAAACTTGGGCTAGTTTATTGGTTTCTTCCATATCGGTTCCAATTGGTGCTTCAATAAATACGTTTACGTAATTTGGCTGATTTATTGGAAAGAAAATTACTTTAGGTGGGAAAACTCCCAAAAGAATAGCAGAAAAAATTAAGAATCCGAAGGTACCTACAAAAAACAAAACGGGTTTTTTTCCGCTTAAAGCGAAAGATAGAAATACCTTATACTTTTCTTCTAACCAAGGCAACAAAGTTTCTTGAAAATAAGCTGTTGAGGGAAGTAAAACGGAATAGTTTAAAAATAAAAGTATGGCATTTAAAAATAAAAAGCTACCTGAAAACAAAAATCCTCCTATGGTAAATAAAACACCATAAACAACAAATAAAACCACAGGGAATATTAAATCAGAAAGTTTATTATCCCTTGTCATAAACAAGTATTTAAACATGATAAAGGTGGAAGCAATTGCCGCAAATGTTAATCCTAACCAATACACCTGGTTGATAAATAAGTAACCTAATAAAAGCCCTACTGTTGTACCTATCATAAATTTAGCAGTTGCTTGAATTTTATCTTCTTTTACCTTCATAAAAACCGCTGTAAAAACAGGGTTAATAACCAAGCCAACAAATAATGAAGAACCTAATACAAGAATTAATGTAATTGGTAGGTATTTCATGAACTCGCCCATTATGCCGGGCCATATTGCCAATGGCACAAATGCCGCTAATGTAGTTGCCGTTGAAGCAATAATTGGCCATGCAACCTCTCCAACTCCAAACCTTGCTGCATCAAAACGAGAATATCCCTCATCCATGAGTCGGTAAATATTCTCAACTACAACAATTCCATTATCAACGAGCATTCCAAGTGCTAAAATGAGTGAGAATAAGGTCATCATATTCAGAGTTACTCCTGCACTTCCTAATAAGAAAAAAGCCATAAACATAGACAATGGAATAGCCATTCCTACAAAGAGGGCATTTCTTAATCCTAAAAAGAAAAGGAGAACTGCGATAACCAAAATCATCCCGAAAATAATTGAGTTTTCAAGCTCATTTACTGTATTCCTTGTTTGATTAGATTGATCGTTGGTGATGGTAACATTCAAATCATCTGGAAAAACATTTGCTTTTGCTTTGGCAAGTATTTCGTTGATTTTGTCTGAGGCATTAATCAGGTTTTCGCCGGCGCGCTTTTTAACATCAACCATTACTACTGGCTTTCCGTATTCTCTAGCATAACTCTCAGCTTCGGCTTCTTCAAAAACTACATCGGCAATATCTTTTAAGTAAACAATGTTGGTTTTTTCGCTTTTTATAATAACCTCCTCTATTTCTTTTGCACTTCTAAATTCACCGATAATACGCACTGTTCTTCGCATATTATCAATTAATAAATCGCCTCCAGAAATAGTTACATTCTCGTTTTGTATTGCTCCTGAAATATCATTAAAGCTAATGTTAAGCGCTTCCATTTTAAGAAGGTCAACATTAATTTTCATTTCTTTTTCTTGAACTCCTCTTATATCAACTTCAGTAATTTCAGGTAATTGCTCAATTCTGTCTTCTAAGTATTCAGCATATTCATTTAGCTGATCAATAGAAAAATCTCCCGAAAGGTTAATGTTCAAAATGGGCATCATTTCCGAAAGGTTCATTTCAAAAACATTCGGATCTGCTGGTAAATCGTTTGGAAACTCTGGATCTCCTTTGGCAATATCTACCTTATCTTTTACTTTTCTTAATGCTTCTTCTGGTGTTACATTAAAATCGAATTCAATAAAGATTGTTGAATAACCTTGTTGCGAGGTAGAGGTCATTTTGTCAATTCCGGTTATTGATTTTATCTCTTTCTCTAAGGGCCTTGTAATAAGCTTTTCAATATCGGCTGCTGAGTTTCCAGGATAAGGAGTGCCGACATAAATTTGAGGAATTACAACTTCAGGAAAACTCTCTCTAGGCATACTAATGTATGAGCTAATCCCTGCCAGCAAGATAATAAAGGTGATTACAAAAACAGTGGTTTTGTTTTTGATAGCAGCTGAAGACAACTTAAACTCCTTAAAGATTCCTTCTTTTTTATTTGAGCTTTTTTCTGACATTTTTTTTACTTTTTAGAGTTGGTTGTTTGAAATTACTTCTACCAATTCTCCATCTTGAATACTTCTTGCTCCTTTATCTACAATCTTGGTTCCTGGAGCTAAACCTGAAGTAATTTCAACTTCGTTGTTGTAGGTTAAGCCAACTTTTAATACTTTTTTTGAAACTATTGCTGTGCCATTGTTTTGCATTTCTGCAGCAAAAACATAAAGCTTGCTTTGGGCGCCTTGTAAAATCAAGTTTTCTGGTATAACCAAAGTGCTATCGTTGTTATAATCTCTGATGTTAATTTCAGCCAACATATTTGGTTTAAGCAAGTAGTTTTTGTTTGGAACATCAAGCCTAATTTTAAATGTTCTGTTATCAGGATTAATAAAATCTCCTACCCTAGAAATCGAGGTACGAATTACAGCAACCTCTGAGTTTGGCATAATAACATCAACGCTATCTCCAACCCCAATGCTACTGATGTAAGATTCTGAAACATCTGCTTTTATGTACACATTATCTAAATTAATTAGCCTAAAAAATGGCGCTCCCGGAGCAGTGTATTCACCTTCTTTAGGAAAAACCTCATCAATTACACCAGAAAATGGTGCTTTTATTACAGTCATGCTTAATTGCTCTTGTGCAGTTTGTAGGCTTTTTTGAAGTGCATCCCTTTCGTTTTTGGCCTGTAAATATTGTATTTCAGACCCAATGTTTTGTTTCCAAAGTTTTTCTTGTCTTTCGAAAATGGTTTGTGCCAACTCCAATCTATTTTCAAGCTCAGCAATAGACCTTCTAATAACATCGCCGTTAATTGTAGCCAAAACTTGACCTTTATTTACTTTTTGCCCCTCGTTAATGCTTATACTTTCAATTTTACCTTGACTTTCTGCATTTATCATGGCCATATTATCAGTTTTTACAACTCCATGAACTGTTACAAAGTGTTCGAATTTTTTGGGTTGAAATTCTGCAAGAGTAACTAGCGATAGTTTTTGCGTTGTATCTAACGAAGCAATTTGAGTTTCAAGATTACTGATAACCTGAGAAATTGAATCCTTTTTTGCCTTTGCAGCATCTCTTTCTGCCATTAGTTTAGCAAGGTCTCCATTTGTATTATTATCGCTAGTGCTACAAGCTGTAAATATGGAAACTACTATTATGATTAATAAAACTTTTTTCATTTTGTTAAGTGTATGATTTGGGTATTTTAAATCTCGCCTAAGGCTTTATCTAATTGTGCTTTTGTATTTATTACTTCAAACATCGAAGAAATGTAATTTGCTTGTGATGTTAATTCTTGATTTTGGGCTTGTGTTAGCTCTAAGCTAGATGCCAAGCCTTCTTTAAATTTTACTTCTGTATTACTTTTTATACGCTGAGCTAGTTTTAAATTCTCAACTTCTAAATTCATTTTATTTAAAGCATTGGTGTAGTTGGCTCTAGCATTTTGGGCTTGCAACATTAAATTTTGCTGAATCATACTTTTTTGAGACAACGACTGCTCTAAATCAACTCGGCTTTGTTGTACCTGCTGCCTTCTCATAAAACTCGAAAAAATTGGCACATCAAGGTTTAAGCCCCAAAGGTTATTCGGAAACCAAAATTGGTTACTTAAAGTTAAATCGTTAGATAAATAGTTTTTATTAAAACTAACAAATGCTGAAAGAGAAGGTAAATAACCCGCTTGATTATTTCTTAACATTAGCTCTTTTGAACTTACATCTTGCAGAGCAATTTTATAATCAATGTGGCCTTCAGGGTTAAACTCTTTAGATAAAACATTTTGGTCGTTTGATATTTCTACCAATCCGTTAATATCATCGGTTAAAGTAACATCGTTTGCAATTGGAATTCCCATTTGGAACTTTAACATATTGTAAGAAACCTCAACTTGTTTTTTGGTAGAAGAAATGGTATTTCTCATGTTACCAATTAACAACTGAAGTTGGTCAACATCTTGTTGCTCGGCAAAACCACTTTCTTGCAAAGCTTTCGTATCATCAAATGTTTTTTGAAGATTTGCTAAGTTTTTGGTTAATATTTTTTGATTTTCTTCAGCTATTAAAGCCATTCCGTAGGCTTGGGTAACGCTTGCTTTAATTTCTTGAGCTGTTTTTTCTGCCGCATTTTTAGATAATTCTAAATACGTTTTTGTAGCTTGTAAAGCAACAATGTAACTTCCGCTAAATAACAACTGAGAAAGGTTTAAACCACCAGAAACATTAAATTCAGTTCCGAATTGAGCTTCGATAAAAGATGTTTCACCCCCTCCAGCGCTTGGCGGTAAAAGTCCGTTTTCAATTAAAACCCCAGTAACTGCAGGACTTACAAAATCTGGCAAAACCTGCGTTGGAATATCAATAAATTGTTGAAAAGAACCCGACGCAAAAATTTGCGGTAAACCGATGGCTGTAGTCTCCTTAACCTTCATTTTGGCTTTTTCAATATCTCTTACAGCATTTTCTGCTTGGTAGCTATGCTCAATAGCATAAGCTTTGGCTTCTTCCAAACTAAAACTAGTTGGAATTTTTTCTTCTTCTTGTGCGTTTACCACAAAACCAAAGAAAAATGAGAAAATAAATATGGTCGTTTGTTTAAAATTCATCCCAATTATTTTTTTCTTTTTTTACTTTATTTTTTAATACTTCAAATCCTTTTTCGCTTGCAATTCCTCTAATGTGATACCTAAATGCTTCAACATAAATTGTAGCAAAAGAGTATCTGTCAACCTTAAATATCATCGGGTTAAAAAAATCTTTAATCCTGCTAACATAAATGCCTGCTATTATTGGAATTTTTAAATCTTCTCTGTAAAGCCCTTCTTCAATTCCTTTTTTTAGGTTATCGCAAACCCATTGGTAAATCACATTTTTCATGTGATCATCCATAAAACCCATTGCTTTAGGATGATAACGCTCCAAATCATACCAAACATTTGGATGGATATCTTTAAACTGGTCAAGAACGTGTTTACTTATGGCGAAACTTTCTTCAATAGCATTTTCACTATTTTGTACTATTTGCTCAATTACTTTGCAATCTGCACTGTTTAAATGGTTAAGCGTTTTAACCACCAAGTCGTTTTTATCTTTAAAATATTTGTATAAAGTTTTTTTAGAGATACCTAAATGCCTAGCAATATCATCCATGGTTTGGCTTTTTATGCCAAACTTTTTAAAAATGGAGGCAACACTTACGTATATTTCTTCAGATTCTTCCATAAATCGGGCGCAAATGTAATATCCTTTTACACACAGGAAACGTTTTTAACATTTTTTGTTTCCTATTTACATGAATGGAAATATTTTCTTTTGGATGGTATTGCTTGTAGGTATTGTAAACAGCTAAATTTGCGCATCAAAAATTATTAATATGTGGCTAACAATTAAGGAAGCACTAAGTTCAGAGAAATTAAATATTAATGTTACGGTAAAAGGTTGGGTTAGGACTTTTAGAAGTAATAGGTTTATTGCCTTATCTGATGGAACTACCATTAAAACCATACAATGTGTTGTAGACTTTGAAAATTTTGATGAGTTTATCATTAAAAAAATAAACACAGGAGCCGCTATTGAGGTGTCTGGAAACCTGGTTGAATCTTTAGGAAAAGGCCAAACTGTAGAAGTTATAGCTGAAGAAATAAAAATATTAGGTGAGGCAAACCCTGAAGAGTTTCCCTTACAACCAAAAAAACACTCCTTAGAGTTTTTAAGAGAAATTGCTCATTTGAGGCCTCGTACAAATACTTTCGGCGCAGTTTTAAGAATAAGACATCACTTGGCTTTTGCCATACACAAGTACTTTAACGATAAAGGTTATTTCTACTTGCATGCTCCAATCATTACAGGGTCTGATGCCGAAGGTGCTGGGGAAATGTTTAAGGTTACCACATTAGATTTAAATAATCCGCCAAAAAACGAAGACGGTTCAATAAACTATAAAGAAGACTTTTTTGGCAAAGCCACAAACCTTACAGTATCAGGTCAGCTCGAGGCTGAATTAGGTGCATTGGCACTTTCTAAGGTTTACACTTTTGGACCAACCTTTAGGGCTGAAAACTCAAATACGTCTCGCCATTTAGCAGAGTTTTGGATGATTGAGCCTGAAGTGGCCTTTGCAGATATTTTTGACAACATGGATATTGCCGAAGAGTTTTTGAAATACTGTATAAACTACATACTAGAAAATTGTGGCGATGATTTGGAGTTTTTAGAGCAACGTAAAATTGATGCCGAAAAAGACCTGCCTCAAGACCAAAGAAGCGCCATGCCATTGCGTGAAACTTTAAAATTTGTACTTGAAAATAATTTCGAAAGGTTAACCTACACCGAAGCCATCAACATTCTTAAAAACTCAAAACCAAACAAGAAAAAGAAATTTCAATACTTGGTTAACGAATGGGGAGTTGACTTACAAAGCGAGCACGAAAGATTTTTGGTTGAAAAAGAATTTAAAAAACCTGTTATTCTTTATAACTATCCAAAAGAAATAAAAGCTTTTTACATGCGCCAAAACGACGATAACAAAACTGTTGCCGCCATGGATATTTTGTTTCCAGGCATTGGCGAAATAGTAGGTGGCTCGCAAAGAGAAGAAAGGCTAGATGTTTTAAAACAGAAAATTGCAGACTTTAATATTGAAGAAGAAGAAGTTTGGTGGTACTTAGAAACACGAAAATTTGGAACTGTACCTCATGCTGGATTTGGTTTAGGGTTTGAAAGGCTCATGCTTTTTGTAACAGGAATGACAAACGTACGAGACGTAATTCCTTTTCCAAGAACACCAAAAAATGCAGAATTTTAATCAAAAGAAATATTAACTTCATAAGCAAGAAATCTAAATAATGCTAAAGCAAAGCCTACAACAAAAACTTTTACAAAAGTTAAGTCCACAGCAAATTCAGCTCATGAAAATGCTGCAACTACCCACTGTAGCTTTGGAAGCCAGAATAAAAGAAGAGTTAGAAACAAACCCTGCTCTAGAAGAGGGCGCTGAATCTTTCGATCAAGAAGATTCTAACGAAGACGATTACGACGATTCACCAGAGTTATCAGAAGCCGAAAAAGAATTTGATTTTTCTGAATACATGGATGATGACGATTCGTATTACAAATACTCTGCAAAAAATTACAGTGCCGACGACGAAGAAAAGTCTATGCCTATTGTTGGTGGAAAAACTTTTAAAGATAGACTCCAAGAACAAATAGCAGAATACTCTTTAGATGATGACCAATTTCAATTGGCTTTGCACCTCATTGGAAGTTTAGATGAGGCAGGTTATTTAAGGAGAGAAATAGAAGCTATTGTTGATGATTTAGCTTTTACCCAAAATATCAGTACAACCAAAGAAGAGCTTTTGGATGTACTAAAAATAATTCAACAATTTGACCCTCCTGGAGTTGGCGCAACAGATTTGAGGGAATGCCTGTTGTTGCAAATTGACAGAAAAATAGAGCAACACCGCTCAATAGTTCTAATTACTGCCAAAAAAATTCTCGAAGACCATTTCGATGCATTTACAAAAAAGCATTACGATAAAATTATTGAGAAATTAGAAATTGAAGAAGAAGATTTAAAAGACACACTTGAAGTAATTTTAAAGCTAAACCCGAAGCCCGGGAACTCTTCTGGAAGCGGAGATAGGCCAATTGAACATATTGTACCCGACTTTTTACTCAATGTAAAAGATGGCCAATTCGAGTTGATGTTAAATTCTAGAAATGCACCAGATTTAAAAGTTAGCAGAGATTATAACGAAATGATTTCTGGTTACACAGAGCAAAAAGGAAAAGCCAGCAAGCAACAAAAAGAAGCCATGCAATTTATCAAGCAAAAGCTAGATTCTGCAAAATGGTTTATTGATGCAATTAAACAAAGACAAAATACTTTGATGACTACCATGGAAAGTATTTTAAATTACCAAAAAGAGTTTTTTCTAGAAGGTGATGAAACCAAGCTTAAACCAATGATTTTAAAAGACATTGCTGAGCAGGTTGATATGGACATTTCCACTATTTCTAGGGTGGCCAATAGCAAGTATATTCAAACTCCTTTTGGAACTTATTTGCTTAAATTTTTCTTTTCAGAATCTTTAACCACAACAGACGGAGAAGAAGTAAGCACAAGAGAAGTAAAAAGAATTTTACAAGATTTAATAGGTGGAGAAACAAAAAGAAAACCACTTACTGACGAAAAATTAGCTAAACATCTTAAAGAAAAAGGCTATAACATCGCCCGTAGAACGGTTGCAAAATACCGCGAGCAGCTCAATATTCCTGTTGCGCGCCTTCGAAAAGAAATGTAATAATGCCAACCAGGTTAGCCAAGTTTTTCTCGTTTATTGCCCATCCTATGTTTATGCCAACCTATAGTGTGGTATTGCTTTTTGGTTTAAACACCTACATTAACCAAACTATTCCTTCAAAAATGCAATTTATGATTACCTTATTGGTATTTATAAATACCTGCATTTTGCCAATTATTTTTATTTTGGTGATGTTAAAGCAAAAATTTTTAACATCCATTTACCTAGAAAATCAAAAAGAAAGAATTTTACCCTTTGTAATGGCATTTTTCTTTTTTGGTTTTACTTATTACCTTTTAAAAAGAGTAAACCTGCCACAAACCATTAATTCGCTTATGCTAGGAGCCACAATTGCAGTTTTACTTAGTTTGGGATTTAACTTTTATAAAAAAATAAGTATTCACATGGTTGGAATTTCAGGCGTTTTTGGAGCCTTCTACGCAATTTCTTTAGGCTTCAACCTAAATATACTAACTCTATTATTGATGCTAGTTTTATTAACTGGTGCAGTAGGCTCTGCCAGACTTAAACAAAAACAACACACACCTGTAGAGTTGTTGCTAGGCTTTTTTGTTGGCTTTATTACCGAATTTGTAGTGGTAATTTACAAGCTTGGATAATTAAAACAACGTAAGTGTAACACCTAAAGAAATAGGCGTTATTTCTGCTCCTCGGCCCTCAAAAAAGAAATTACTCAAACTGTAATATCCATTTACAGATACTTTTCCATAACCAATTCTACCTGTTAAACCATATCTAGAACGGCTAACTTGTGGGTAAATAAAGCTTTTATACTTATCGTCGTTTTTATCAATAACCTTACTGTAAATATTAGTTCGGTAACCAATTTTTGCTCCAACGGCAACTTTCCAACTATGACCCTTTTCGTTTGGTGTAGTTCTATACCTTAACTCAACAGGTATATCTAAAAAATTTCTTACAATTTTGCTTCTGTTAATGGTATATGGCGAATAAGCTGTAAACTTTGAAAGTACCTGCCCCGAAGTATCTTGGTACTGTGTAATGTCACTTTTTGTAAGGTAATTGTGTGAGTAAAATGATAAACCTATACCAATTGAAAGTTTGTCAGACTCAACCAAAAAGTGATCATACATAAAGCTAATTCCAACCCCTCGGCTCCATGGGCTTAACCTTATTGAATCTGGAAAGTTTAACAACCCTTCATGATTGTATTGTATCATGAACATATCTGTTCTTTCTCGCTTAACCGGTGTTTCCTCGTTACTTTTCTGAGCTAAAGCAACTTCAGAAAAAGCCAACGTCAATAAAATAAAAAGTGTAGCAATTTGCTTCATGCGGCAAAAGTATAATTTAATCACCCAACGAACATTATTGTTTTTTGTTATTGATAGGCAACCAAATAAAATGTTTTTGAGTCTTAGTATCTAGTATATTTGTATGTATGCGAAAGTTACTATTTGTATTGGTATTATTTGTAGCCGAAATAACTATGGCTCAACCCAATACTACAAATTCAGAAAAATTAAACCAAGCTGAAAGTTTCAAAAGCCCTGGCCTAAAGCTAAACTATGGTAGGTTTGATTCAATTCCATTTTACCACGACACAAACTTATTAAGCATTGCTACCGGTGGTGGTTTTAACTCTCCTCAATTTTCTTTGTGCGATTTAAACCTTGATGGAATTGAAGATTTGGTGGTTTTTGAACGCACTACAAACAAATTAAAAACCTTTATAAATCGAGGTACTTCAAACAAGGCAGATTACAAATACGCTCCAGAGTATCAGCAAAAGTTTCCTTCATCCATAGAATATATGGCAATAATGAAAGATTATAATAATGATGGCAAGGCTGATATTTTTACCATTAAGTCTCCTGGTCTTGGGGTTTGGAAAAATGTTTCAGATTCAAACGGACTAGCATTCGAATCGGTAAATTATTTTGGCCATACCAATGTTGGAATTGTAGATTACATTACCTCAGACTTTTTTGGGAATTTTACCTCCAATGTTTATGTACTTCCTGGCGATATACCTGCTATTGAAGATATAGATGGCGATGGCGACTTAGACATTTTGAATTTTGGCGTTTGGGGAGTTACCGTTGAATATCACAAAAATTTAAGCGTTGAGTTAACAGGCACAACAGACACTTTAGTTTTTGAGTACCAAACCGGTTGTTTCGGTGAGTTTATTGAAAATTCAACTACCAACACGGTTTCTTTCGGTTATAAATGTAAAGGTGGAGGACCTATTGCTCCTCCCAATAATAAGGGTAGCAGACATGCTGGCTCTAACATGTTAGCCATTGATTTTGATGGCGATAAAGACAAAGACCTCATTTTAGGGGATATTGGATACAACAACCTTGTTGCATTGTTTAACACAGGAGACACAAACTATGCGATTACAACAAGCATGGATACCAATTTTCCAAGCTATGATGTGCCTGCCGATTTATTTATTTTTCCAGCTGCGTATTATTTAGATGTAAACAATGACGGCGTAAAAGAATTAATTGCCGCACCCAATACTGGAGGAAATGGCTTAGATTTAAATAATGTTTGGCTTTATGATAATCTAGGAACAAATGAGGCTCCTACATTCAAGCTTAAACAAAAAGACTTTTTATCTGAAAATATGGTTGATGTTGGCACAAATGCTTACCCATGTTTTGCAGATATTAATGGAGATGGCCTTCAAGATTTAATTATTGGGGGTTATGGAAGTTATCAAACAACAGGTAGTTACCTCAGTAAATTGGTATATTATAAAAACACTGGAGACAGCACCGTGCCTGTTTTTACATTACAAAATAATGATCTAGCAAGTTTATCAGGACTAAATAGCTCCTCTTTATACCCTGCCTTTGCCGATATGGA
>JABAYK010000183.1 GCA_018609045.1 Flavobacteriales bacterium | reverse complement strand
ATTTCATCTAACATGAGCTTAACAGGTAGTGTTGAAAGATCATTAGGAAATGCTTGAATTAATTTATTCCTTCCGGAGTCTACAAAAATTAAATCTGATAAGGTTTCTACCATTAATTGGATTGCCAATGAAGATGCTACCTCATACAAAATAGTTTTACTAAATCTTTTTGATGAAGAGGTATATTCAGCTGAAATCAAAGGAAATTCTGCAGAAATTAATTTTGGTGCTTTAGGTTTAAGTGCTGATGAAATTTACAAGTTATCTGTTAAAGATAATAACAACCAAAAAGTTCATTCTGGCGTAGTTACTCTTCAAATTTTAGACGGTGAAGAGCTAAATAAAGTTAATACAGATTTTGCTGCTATTGAAGCCGCTGCTCCTGGTGATGATGCCATCTCTAATTTAGTTAAAGCATCTTTTTACGAGCAAAACGGAATGTATATGGAAGCTGTAGAATACTTTGAAAAAGCTATAAAAGCCGCTCCAGATGTTGAGCAATACAAAATAGTTTACGAAAACTTTAAAAATAAAACCGGAATAAACGGGGAGTTATAATTTCGGATTTAATTAGACTAAACCTCCATGATTTTCATGGAGGTTTTTTTTGCTTATGAATGTAGTTTGTGGAGTTATAGAAATAGCTGGAAAGTACTTTTTGGCTCAACGACCAAAAAACAAAAATCTGGCTAATCATTGGGAGTTTCCTGGGGGTAAGGTAGAAGAAAATGAATTGCCTGAAAATGCTTTAATTAGAGAGTTTAAAGAAGAGTTAAATGTAGATATTGAAGTAAATAATTTCATTTCCGAATTTTCAAATACTATAATAACTTTAAAAGCTTACAAGGTTACTTTAAAGCTCAATCAAGACCCGATAAATGTAGAACATCAAAAGCTAGGATGGTTTACTTTAGATGAGGCTATAGCTCTTAAATTGGGTGAACTAGATAAAGCCATAATTGAATATTTGGCTAAATTAAAATAGTCATAATTAATATTGATTCTACTCATTTTTGTTAGCTAAGTTGAAGGTTAGTTTTGGTTAAAATATAAACCATGAAAAGAAGAGAGCCTGTATCGCAAATAATGACTCACAATGCAATAACTATTTCAATTACCCAAAAATTAAATGAGGCAAAAGAAATTATGGATGCAAATGGGTTTAGATATTTACCTGTAACCATTGGTGATAATTTAGTTGGGATAGTAAGTAAAACAGATTTAGATAAATTTAGCTTAACTGATGCTTATGAGAATCAAGATGCTGCCAATAAAGCTATGTTAGCCACCTTTACGGTTGAAAGAATTATGACTAAAAGCCCAAAAACGGTTGAGCAAACCGAAACCATAAAATCAGTTGCCGAAACCTTTTTAGGAAATGACTTTCATGCCTTACCTGTTGTTCAGGATGGTAATTTAGTTGGAATTGTATCAACTACAGATATTATTAGGTATTTATTGGAGCAATTTTAATTGCTCCAATATATTAATCTAAACCAATCATTAGGAATGAGCCCCAATAAATAGGAGCGTCATATTTTTCTCTAATGTAGTTTTTGGCATGAGTAAATGCTGATCTTTTATCTCCTGTTTCTACCCATTTTGCATAAAAGGTGTCCATTAATTCTTGAGTGGCTTGGTCGTTTACTTTAAACAAACTCATAATTACATTTTGAGCTCCTGCAACAATAAAAGCCCTTTGTAATCCGAAAACTCCTTCTCCATCTTTAATTTCACCTAAGCCTGTTTCACAGGCACTTAAAACAACTAATTCGGTATTATCTAGCTGCAGGTTCATGGCTTCGTATGCGGTTAACACTCCATCTTTTTTGTTAAGATTATAAATACTTTCTTTAGAATCATTTAAGAGCTCTGAAGCTCCAGTAAAAAGTAAACCTGATTTTAAAAGCGGGTTGTTTGAAGCCAATAAACTTTCATCTTCATTGTCATCTGCAATGAAAAATCCATGAGTAGCAACGTGAAATACTTTTGGACTTTCCATTCTTTTAACCTTACCTTCGGTAGCATCTTCGCCTAGATAAATTGTTGTGTTCCAATTTCCTTTTTTCAAAATACCTTCAACACCTTCAACTTCTTTTTCAGCTCCTGGCAATGGCTCAACAGAGCTAACCGAATTGGTGTTTTCAGAATTTTCATCAGAGAAACTTGGGTTTCCAAAAAGAACAATGGTTGGTTTGAAAATATCAACATCTTCTCCCTCTTTTTTCTTTTCTTTTTTAGTTTCCTTATTGTCGGCAATTCTGTTTTCGTAAATATCTTTTGAGTTACTTACTATGTAAAAAACATTTTTATCAAGCATATAATTTCCATTGTTATCTTGAAATGTTTCTAAATTAATTTGATTATACACACCATCTGGAGAAATGATAACTTTATGGTCTTTTGGGATTTCTTTATCTATTGCTGCCCAAAACTGTTTGTAGGAATTCTTATCTTGGGTTTTATACCTAACCGTATTTCTATAATAATTAAAGAATTTTTTTTCTAATTCGTTTCCATTAGAAAGTAAAACCATTTTTGGTGCTTTTTTGGTTTCTTTATTTACAATTAGAGCAGCATATAAAACAGAGTCGGTTAATTCAGTTTTAAAGTATTTAAACCTAATTATTTCAATTGCAGTTTCATTGTCTTTTAATGCATCTTTAATATTTTCCCAAGTAATGTCATTTGTTTCTTCGTCAGAGCCAAATGCTTCAGATTTTTCGCTCAGTTCTTTTTCAAGTGTATTTAATTCTTTGTTTAATTGGGTTGGGTTTATTCCCGAAGAAGCCATTTCTTCTTTAGACATAGAGATTGCCCTTGTTAGCAATTCTTTTGACTCAATCCAATCTTTGTATTTTGCGATAAGTTCTTCATCGCCACTATTTAAAATACGCTGTTTTACTTTAACTGATGATGAAAGTAAAATTGCCTTTGTAGCAATTTTGTAGTCATACATTTTGGCAATAATTGTTGGGTCTTCATTTTTAAAGTTAATTGCCAATGAATTAAATACCTCAAAGTCGCTTCTTATACTTCCCCAATATTTAGATTTTTCATTATCTGAAAGTGCGGGAAAGTAATTCTTAATGTAGTCTAAATATTGTGTTGTAGTTTCATCAAATAACTTTAAAGATCTTTTGTAATCTTTTTTTGCATAATAGCTTCTTGCTAGTTTACCTTGGATACTAACATACTTTGGATGTTGCTCAGAGAAAATATTTTTATATAATCCCAATGCTTCGTCATAAAGTGAAATTGCCTTATCAAAATCACCTTTTTGATAATATAGTTTGGCTCTGGCTGAAACATTATCAGCTGTATTCAGGCTTTTTCTACCATATTTTTCCATCCAAATTTCATTAGATGTATTGAGTAAAAATTCTGCTGCCCCAAAATCTTTTAATTCGATTTTGTTATCCGCTTGAAGCTGCAGTATTTCAGCAAAAAGAGGGTGCTTTTCATTAAGGCTTTTAGCTACTATATTTTTACTATTTTCCAAAAGGTCGAATATTTCTTGTGGGTCTTCTTTACGAGCGATTTTTACTTTGGCTAACCTGATTTCAGGCTCAACAACTGCGATGTTATCTGCACCAAATATTTTTTTGTTTTGTTTCAATAATACCTCTAACTCTTGTTCAGCCTTTTTATAATCTCCCATATTGGCATAGATATCGGCCAATAGTGTAAGATTTGTTAGGTATTGTGTAGAGGTATCACTTAATGCAATTTGACTAATATTTAAGGCGATTTTAGTTGCTTTTTCTGCTTTTACAAAGTCTCCTTTGGTAAGGTAAAGTCTACCTAATAAATTATTTGGTTTAATTAATTGGTAGTGGTTATCTCCAAATTTTACATTTCTTATTGCAATGGTTTTTGTTAAAATGTCTTCTGCATCATCATATTGACCAGTTTTTATATAAAGTTCTGCCAATTCTTCAGAATTTGAAACATTTCCTGCTTCAACAAAACTTCCAAGTTTTTTCGAAAGCCTGGTTGCAACTTTTATCATTTTTTCTGCATCATCAAACCTTCCATTTATAGAATAAAGTTCAGCCAATGTTCTTAGTGTATTTACATAAGCCAAAGACTTTTTTCCTGCTTCATCTTTAATAATGTCAACAGCTTTTTCTAGCAAACCTTCAGCTTTGTTAAAGTTTCCTTTTTTAATGTAAACCCCAGCTAATTTTTCTAAAGCAATTCCGTAATACTTACTTTCTTTTCCCTCTTTTAAATTAATAATGGCAATGGCTTTAACCAAGGCGTCTACCGCTAAATCAAACCTATCTGTTAATTCATATAATTGAGCATAAAGTATTAAATATTCAAAATAATCTTTATGATACGGATGCAATTGGTTTGTTACAGCAATATCAAAACTCTTGCTAAAGATATTGTCTGCAGCAGAAAAGTCGTTTTCATAATTTACTTCAAAATCGGCTAAACGCAATTCGGCAGTATGATAAACGGGTGAGGTTTCGCCAAAATTTTCTTTATAAATCATTACGTTTTGAAGCATAAGTTCCTTCGCTTCTGCAAACTCATTGTTTCTCCTTTTTATTCTAAAAAGTAAATTATTATAAGGTAATTTACTTACGTGATATTCAGGAACTTGGTCAATAAGCTTTTTGTAATTTCTCTTTAGCTTTCTATTTGCATCTTTTGGGTTTTTGTAATATAAACCCTCATTAGAAACTCTTTGAGTTGTTAAGAAATAAGGGGATTTTTTACTGTATTTTATACGAGCAATATCTATAAACTTCTTTGATGACTTTTGAAAACTGCCAAAATCTTCAAGTTTAATATAGTTAAGGGTTTGTCCCTCTTTTAATGTATAAAATAGTTTTCCATAAGAGGAAACTTGATTTGACTTTTTAATTTTTTTACGCGCCTTTTCAAAATATTTTGCAGCATCATCATATTCCTCTAAAAAGGTTTTTAAAACTGCCCAAGAAACAAGATTATCGATATAAGGCGAAGATTTCTTACCAACTAGCTTTTTAATTCTTTTTTTCTTGTTGGCTTTAAACAATTAATC
>JABAYK010000105.1 GCA_018609045.1 Flavobacteriales bacterium | reverse complement strand
TTCCAGGTCTTTCATTCACCAAAAAATTTGGCAGAGTTTATTAATAAATCAAACTTTTATTTCAGATAAGTTCTAAAATCTTGGTTTGATTTACCGAGGTAAAAAGTGAACATTAGAATAAAATAACAATTCAATGTTTACTTGAAATTTTGTTGATTATTATCACCAATTTTAGTCCCAAAAATACTCTTCCGCGACCTATATTTGCTATCCAAAAAATAAGTAGTGGCGTTAATAAAATCAATTTCAGGAATTAGAGGAACAATCGGTGGAAAACAAGGCGAAGGCTTAAGTCCTACCGATGTAGTAAAATTCACCATAGCATTTGGATTATGGATATGCAAAAGGTCAGAAGCAACCAAGAAGAAAATAGTTATTGGTAGAGATGCCAGACTATCAGGCGAAATGGTAAAAAACTTGGTAGTTGGCGCTTTGCAGTCAATTGGAATAGATGTAATCGATCTTGGTCTTTCAACTACACCAACTGTAGAAATTGCAGTAACCGATCAAAATGCAGATGGTGGAATAATTTTAACTGCAAGCCATAACCCAAAACAATGGAATGCCCTAAAATTACTCAACGAAAAAGGTGAGTTTATATCTGGTGAAGATGGCGCAGAAGTTCTAGCTATAGCTGATAAAGGTGATTTTACTTTTGCCGAAGTAAACCATTTAGGAAACTATTTCCAAAACGAAACCTATCTTCATAAACATATTGATAAAATTTTGGCTTTGCCTTTGGTTGATGCCAATTTGGTTGCAGCCCAAAACTTTAAAGTAGCTGTAGATGCTGTAAATTCTACAGGCGGAATTTACATTCCAGCGCTTCTAAAAGCACTAGGTTGCGAGGTAGTTGAATTGTATTGCGAGCCTACCGGAAGATTCCCTCATAATCCTGAGCCATTGCCAGAAAACTTGATAGAAATTTCATCATTGGTTAGAAAAAATAATTGCGATTTAGGTGTAGTTGTTGACCCAGATGTAGATAGATTGGCAATTGTTTGTGAAGACGGAGAAATGTTTGGCGAAGAATATACCTTGGTTGCGGTAGCAGATTATGTTTTGCAAAATCAAAAGTCACCTACGGTTTCTAATTTATCTTCTACCAGAGCTTTGCGAGATGTAACCGAAAAAGCTGGAGAAACCTATTATGCTTCTGCGGTAGGAGAAGTTAACGTGGTTAACAAAATGAAGGAAGTTGGCGCTTTAATCGGAGGAGAAGGAAACGGTGGAATTATTTACCCCGAACTTCACTACGGCAGAGATGCTTTGGTTGGTGTTGCCTTGTTTTTAACTCATTTGGCAAAAAGTGGAAAAAGAATTTCTATGTTGAGGGCTTCTTATCCTAATTACCACATTTCAAAAAATAAAATTGAATTAACTCCAGATATTGATGTTGATGATATCTTGAAAAAGATTCACAAAAGGTATAAAAATTACCCTGTGAGCACAATCGATGGGGTAAAAATAGAATTCGATAAAGAATGGGTGCATTTAAGAAAATCTAATACTGAACCGATAATTCGTATTTATTCAGAAAGTACTAATTTAACCACCGCAAATAATCTCGCTAATAAAATAATTAGCGATATCAAAGAGTTGATTAAATGAGTTTGAAAAAAGTTTACCTCGATAATGCAGCTACAACCCCATTGGCTCCAGAAGTTGCAGAAACTATGATTCCGGTTCTTCAAAACCAATTTGGTAACCCTTCTTCTACCCACTCTTTTGGCAGAGAAGTAAGAGGTGTAGTTGAAACCTCGAGAAGAAAAGTAGCAAACCTTTTAAACATAACTCCAGGTGAAATAATTTTTACCTCAGGAGGCACCGAAGCCGATAACATGGCTCTAAGATGCAGTGTTGAAGATTTAGACGTAACCCATATTATTACATCTTCAATTGAGCACCATGCCGTAATTCATACAGCCGAAGAAATTTGCAAAGACAAGATTAAACTTAGCTTGGTAAAGCTAGATAGTTTAGGTAGAGTTGATTTAAATCATTTAGAGGAACTTTTACAAACCGACCAAAAAACGTTGGTTTCTTTAATGCATGCAAACAATGAAATAGGAACACTTCTCCCTTTAGAAAAAGTTGGAAAACTTTGCAGAAAATATAACGCTCTATTTCATTCAGATACAGTGCAAACCATGGCACATTACAAATTCGATTTGCAAAATTTGCCAGTTGATTTTGTTACTTGCTCTGCCCATAAGTTTCATGGTCCAAAAGGCATAGGTTTTTTGTATATCAACAAAAACTTGCAAATAAAACCTTTAATTCATGGAGGTTCTCAAGAACGAAATAGAAGAGGAGGAACCGAAAATGTTTACGGAATTGTTGGTTTGGCCAAAGCTTTAGAAATGGCTTTACACGATGTTGAGGCGCACCAAAAACATGTACAAAAATTAAAATCTTACATGATTAACCAGCTGGAAGAAAGAATAGAAGGAGTTTCTTTTAATGGCGATGCAAAAGGTGATTCATTATATACCGTTTTAAGTGTTTGTTTTCCTAAACATGAAAAAGCACCAATGCTTTTGTTTCATTTAGATTTATTTGGTATTGCAGTTTCAGGAGGTAGTGCCTGTAGTTCTGGAAGTAATCAAGGCTCGCATGTATTGTTAGGAATTGGAGCCGACATGGAAAGACCAACTGTTCGTTTTTCTTTTAGCAGATATACCACCAAAGAAGACATAGATTATACTTTGGGTAAAATTGAAACTCTATTCAACAACTAAATGAGTTATCCGGTTAAGCTAACATTTTTAGGCACCGGAACTTCACAAGGTGTTCCTGTTATTGGATCAAATCACCCAGTTTGTCTTTCACAAAATCCAAAAGATAAAAGATTAAGGTCTTCTGTTTTGGTGCAAATTGGAGAAACTAATTTGGTGGTTGATACAGGTCCTGATTTTAGAACCCAAATGCTTCGCGAAAATGTAAGTCACCTCGAGGCAGTTTTATTCACCCACGAGCACAAAGACCATACAGCAGGTTTAGATGATATAAGACCATTTAATTTTAGGCAAGAACAGCCTATGGATGTTTATGCCTCTCCAAGAGTACAAGAATGTTTAAAAAGAGAATATCAATATATTTTCGCAAAAGTCAAATATCCAGGTGCACCATCGGTAAACTTACTAACGCTTGAAAACAAACCATTTAGCATTAGCGGATTCGAAATAATTCCAATAGAAGTAACTCACTTTAAATTGCCCGTATTTGGTTTTAGGTTTGGCGACCTAACTTATATTACAGATGCAAATTATATTTCTGAGAAAGAAAAAGAAAAAATAAAAGGCTCAAAAATTTTGGTTATCAATGCTCTTAGGATAGAGAAGCACTATTCTCATTTTAATTTAGAAGAAGCAATAAGCTTGGTAAACGAACTCGAGGTCGAAAAAGCTTACTTTACGCATATTTCTCATCACTTAGGTTTTCATGATGAAGTTGAAAAAGAGTTACCTGAAAACTGTTTTTTGGGTTATGATGGGCTTCAAATTTCTACCAATTGACATAACGCATTTTTATTACCATGATTTTTTTGACCTTTGAGATTAAATATTTATCATGAAAAAAATTCTATTTGCCTTACTTTTAGTCTTTGGGGTTTTCCTTGTTCAATGTTCGTCATCTAATAATGAAAAAAATGAAGAGCAGCAAGACACAATCGACACACAAGTTTCCAAATCTGAGGTAAAAAGATCTGAGCTAGCCATATTAATGCGCGATTTATACAACAATACAAGAGCATACGGTAAAAATGGAATAACTCAACTTAAACCTTTTTCTAAAGATGCTTATGAGAAATATACTCAAATAAAGCATGCTACACCTACTGATCCAAAAAACACGGGTGAGGTATTTCAAACTTATTCAGATAACTTTTTAAATTCATTAGAGAAATTAACTCATCCTGAGGAAGTTAATATGGCTAACTATAACAATATGGTAGATAATTGTTTGGCCTGTCACTCAAATCATTGCCCAGGCCCAATGCTTGTGATTCGAAAAATGAAAATTATCAAAGAAATATGATAGCTGCTGTTTTAGAAAAAATAGGAGAGAGGTTAAGGGTTTCTAATATTGAAAAACCAACTCTTTTGCAAGATGAGGTTTTGGTGGAAATTATAGCCTCAGCCATAAATCACAGAGATATTTATATTTCAAAAGGAGAATATGCAGCCATCAAAACCCCATGTGTGTTAGGCAGCGATGGAGCAGGAAAAATTGTAAAGGTTGGCAACCCAGTCTTAAATAATCATTTAGGGAAGGAAGTAATTATTAACCCAAATAATAATTGGGGAGATAACGAAAACTTTCAAAGTAATAATTATGATATTTTGGGCATGCCAACTTACGGAACTTTTGCCCAATTTGTTAAAGTAAAGGTTGATAGAGTTCATGAAAAACCCAAACATTTAAACTTTAAAGAAGCTGCAGCATTGCCTTTGGCGGGTTTAACAGCTTACCGGGCTATTTTTACGAAAGGAAAGTTAGAAACGGGCCAAAAGGTTTTAATTAATGGAATAGGTGGAGGAGTTGCTCAGTTTGCTTTTTTATTTGCCAAAGCAGTAGGAGCAGAGGTTTTTGTTACTTCAGGGAAAACAGAAAAACTTCAAGCTTCAAAAGATATGGGAGCTGATAAAGGTTATAACTACAAAGATGAAAATTGGCATAAACAGCTTAATGCTGAAGTTGGAGGAGTTGATTTGGTAATTGATAGCGCAGGGGGCGAAGGTTTCGGGAATTTGTTGAAAATTATGAATCCCGGTGGAAGATTGGTAACCTATGGAGGAACAAGAGGAAAAGTAACCAATTTGTCGCCTCAAATATTATTTTGGAAACAACTTAATATTTTAGGAACTACTATGGGAAGTGATGAAGATTTTAAAAATATGTTGGCATTTGTATCTGAAAAGAAAATTAAACCTACAGTAGATAAGGTTTTTACTTTGGCCAACATTAACAAAGCATTTGATTATGTAAATGCCCAAAGGCAATTTGGCAAAGTGGTAATTTCAGCATAAAAAAAACCTCCAAACTTTCGTATGGAGGTTTTTCCCGATCTAATAA
>JABAYK010000179.1 GCA_018609045.1 Flavobacteriales bacterium | reverse complement strand
TTAGAATACTTTATTAGAATGGGTTGAATTTTCTTTTTGTCAAATACAAAGGTTCCAAAAGGTAAAATAGAAGCCAAAAAACCAAATAAGTAAAATTGAAATTTTTGATTGGTTTCAATGCCTGCTTGAAGCATAAAGATTTGATAGGCAATAAAAAGTAAACCATGAGCCCAACCAACATATTTAACTACTTCAGGAATTCCTAAACCGTATTTAATCGGCATGGCAATAAACATTAAGATTAAAAAAGACAAACCTTCGAGTAGGGCTATAAATTTAAATTGCTTTAGTTTTTCCATTACAAGTTTTTTGAGAGAGCCATCATATAACCTAAATGAAGTCCTTCATGAATGTTGTTAAATGAAATTGCTTCTTCAATGTTATTTAGACTAATACCATAGCTAGTTGTGTAAGGAGTGTAATTTTCGAACTTACCCTCAAAATAAAACTGTTCAGTTTTTAAAATTAGTTCATTAGAAAGTTCATTTAATTTATCAAATGAAATATTGATTTTATTTTCTCTTGGATTTGAGCCTTTTTTAAAAATTTCAATTATTTCTTTTTCTATATTAATTTCAAGTCCGCTTAAACCAAAAGTTAAAAGTTGTTGCACAACAACCATATGGCCAAAATTCCAAAATAAACTATTGTTGAAACCATTTGGAATTTCAACTTGTTTTTCGGCAAAATATTTTAAAAGCAATTTTTTAGTATTCTGCCTTGTTACTTTTAATTGATTAAAATTTAATTTCATTGATTTACATTTAGAGTAAAGAAAATAATATTATAAACAATAAGGCTGGTAGCAAGTTCAAAATCTTAATTTTTTTTATTTCAAGCAGATTTATACCCAAACCTATTAATAAAATACCACCAACAGATGTTAAATTATCAATAACTAATTGGTTTAGATAATTTGACAAAAAATCTGCAAAAAGTGTAAGCATACTTTGATAAATAAGCAATGGAATAGCACTAAACAATACACCAATACCCAATGATGCTGCTAAAGCAATAGATGAGAAACCATCCATGGTACTTTTTGCCATCAAAAGATTGGGAGCTTTGCCTAATCCTTCTTCAAAGGAGCCTAAAATGGTCATGCTACCCATACAAAAAAGCAAAAAAGAGGTTGTTAAACCTTCGGTGAATTTGGCGTTTTTACTTTTTATACGATGCTTAAAAAATTCTGAGACTTTTTCAATTTTGGTTTCTAATTGAAGTAATTCGCCTAAAAAACCACCTATTATTAAACTGAAAACAATTAGCAAAAAGGCATTGCTCTTCAAACCCATATTTACACCCAAGAGAATGGTAAATAAGGCAATTCCCTGAAATATTGTTTTGGTAAACCTCGTTGGTATTTTTGCGTGAAAAGCCAATCCAATTAAGCTTCCGCCAATTACAGCAGCAGCGTTAACTAAGGTTCCGGTTAAAATCATTAAAACAAGCTTAATTGATCTTCTTCATCTTCTGGAAAGGTTTTCTTTTTAGGTGAAGACTTTTTTGGAGTAGCTTTTTTTACAGTTTCCTTTTTGGGGTTTTCTGTTTTGGTTTTAGGCTTTGTTTCCTTGGTTTTCGGGGTTTCTGAATTTAAAAACTGTTTTACCCATTCTTCAACCAACATTAAACTTTCTGGCTTAAGATAGCAAAACCTTTCAACCCTAATTTGCTTTATTTCAACAACCCCACTTTTTTCTAATATCCTAACATGCTTTGAGATTGCAGGCCTCGAAATTTCGAATTTCTCAGCTAACTTATTCATTGTTAGTGGACTTTCTTTGCTTAAAATCTCAATTATTTTTCTTCTATTAGGATCAGCTATAGATTGAAAAGGGTCTCGTCTCATAAATTTTTAATTATCGCAAATGTAAAATGAAAAGCAAATAAAACGAGGCAACCATTATGAACATTATTACGTTATTGTTTATGTGACTTTTGATTTGTTTATTAATTAAAAACATCACTATTTTAGCGGCGTGATTAGATACTTTGCCATATTGTTACTTTTTGTGTCCTTAATTCCTAGGATAACCAATATTGCATTTTATTTAGATTACAAAGTAAATTATCAAGAATACTTACAAACGTGCGAGAATAAAGATAAACCTGATTTAAAATGTGATGGAAAATGCCATTTAAAGGCTTTGTTTCCTGATATTGCTGAAAATAAGGCAGAAAACCTTCCAGAAGAACCAACCCTAAAAACTACGCCTGAAGTTTTATTATTTATCGATTTATTAGCAAATGCTGACAAAAGTGACATTTTTAAAAACCTTCAAACGAATATTAACCCTTACATTTTCTCTATAAAAGAGAATTTATATTTCGATTTTTTTGTGCCTCCTAAGTTTTACTAAGCCTACAAACAGAACCTTTCCACAAAAAATACTTATAAAAAAAATCGAAAAAAAATGAAAAAAATATTGTTTTTAATGGTTGTTGTAGCAACTACCATTTTAACTTCTTGTGATGATACTACACAAGAATTTACTAAACCAAATTTTGAAAAATTATTTACTGAAGACTATCCCCTAAAAAGCTCAGTTACAGCAGGAGACTATACAATCTCTTTGCATGCGCAAGAAGATTTATTTGTAGGGTATAACCAAATGTACTTTTTGGTAAAAAACACCGCCACAAATGAGGTTATTTCTGATTATTCTCTTAAAATAACTCCAATGATGGATATGGGAATGATGATGCATACAGCACCTAACGAAACACCCGTTAATCCTGAAGGAGATATGAAAGTAATTCAGTTCAACATGGTTTATATTATGCCTTCAACAGCCGGAGATTGGATGCTAAAAGGTGAATTAACCATAAATGAAGGCGATGCACCAATAGCTTTTGATTTACCTGTTACAGTTGTTGAAAAATCTGATAGCAGAATGTTGTCATTTATGTCTCAGGTAGATTCTATGACTATGGTATTCTTAACCTTAAATGAGCCTTTAGACCCTGTTGTAGGAGAAAATAAAATTCAATTTGGTTTGTATAAAAGAGAAACTATGATGAGTTTTCCTGCTAGTGAAAATTACAGCATAGAGTTTGAACCTGAAATGCCAACTATGGGCCATGGGTCTCCAAATAATGTAAATCCAACTTACACCGCAAATGGTCTTTATGATGGCACTGTAAACTTTACAATGACAGGTTATTGGAGGATTAACGTTACGGTTAAAAACGCAGAAGGGGTTATTGTAAAGGATGGAATTTCCTTTGATGTAAATTTCTAGTTTTTATGAAAAATATTTTTGGGATATTGGCGAGCCTTTGGCTCGCCAATTCTCTTATTGCCCAATCTGAAGGTTTAACTGATACTTTGGCCGAAATTGAAATTTTCACATCTCAAAAAGCCGCAATTCAAAGCCAAAACACCCAAACTTTTTTACTTGAGCAAAATTTAGCATTTCTTCCTTCAATAAATTTAGTTAATAGGTCGGGTTATGCTCCAGAAATAAGTTATCGGGGACTAAATGCATTTCAAAATCAAATAAAATTAGATGGAATGAGGGTTATTGGTGCATGCACAGATAGAATGGACCCTGTAACCTCATATGATGCAAATGGCGGATCGAAATCTACAATCTCAATAAAATCATTTCTCAGAAACGTAGTATCCGCAACTTTATCAACGGTAAGGGTATCGACCGGGCAGTTTTTTTTCTGTACCGTTCGTTCGCTCGATATTTATTCGAGGTTGAATAGGGCTCGTTCATTTCTGTTTTTTTAGGTAGTCCAAATGTAAAATAAAACCTTTGTGAAATTTAGAGTGATGCGGTCTTTTCAGAAATAAATTCTGCAGCGTTCTTAACGCTAATAAATGGTGCTTTTGTGTATGATAAATCTTTTTTAAACCAAGTTATTTGGCGCTTGGCGTAATTGCGTGTGTGTTGCTTTATTTTTTCAATAGCTTGATTCAGGGTATATTCTCCATCAAAATATTTAAAAAGCTCTTTGTAGCCAACAGTTTGCAGGGCTTGTGTTTGCCTGTTTTTTAGGTTAGATTTTACTTCCGCAATTAAACCATCTTTTATCATTTCATCAACCCTGAGGTTAATTCTGTTGTAAAGTTCTTCTCGTGGCATTTCTAAACAAAACTTTATAATATTAAAAGGCCTTTGCTTAGGTTTACTTTGCTTAAAACTAGAGTAGGGAAGTTGGGTTTCTAAAATTACTTCAACGGCTCTAAAAAGCCTTGCTTTGTTTTGCACGTCTACTTGGTTAAAATATTCAGGGTCTTTTTCTTTTATTAATTCTTGTAAACCCTCAATTCCTTTACTATCAAATAGGTTTTGTGTTTTGAATTTTGAAGATTCTGAAATTTCAGGGAAATCGTCTATTCCCTTGCAAACAGCATCTATGTATAAACCTGAACCACCTGTAATAATTGCCAAATCATCTTTTTTGAATAAATCGTCTAATTTTTGAATGGCTAGTTTCTCGAATTCACCCGCAGAAATTCTTTCTGTAACGGATAAAATATCAATAAAATGATGTTTAACTTCTGCTAATTCGCTTATAGTAGGCTTGGCTGTACCAATTGATATTTCTTTGAAAAACTGCCTGGAATCAGCCGAAATTATTTCACAGTTTAGTTTTTTTGCAACTTCGATAGACACTTTGGTTTTGCCAACTGCTGTAGGGCCTGCAATTACAATAAGTGTTTTAGAAGCCGACATTAATGAAAATCTTCCTCGTTAAATCCATCTTGAAATTCACCGAAAATATCATCTTCTTCATCGTCTTCACCTTCATCTAAACCACCATCAACTTCAAAAGTCAAGTCTGGTTCTTTGTCCATTGAATCAGGAGCTTCACCAAATTTGGTTGCTAATTTTGGTAATTCTTCATCGGTTTCCAAAAACTCGATAATTTCCACAAAAAAGCACCACATCAAAAAGAAATCGTACACATAAACTAGTCTGGCACCAGGTTCTTCAATCTTATCTTGCAGGGTAATTTCTGCCATTGTAGCCATAGACTTTGGTCCAAATTCCTCGTTCATGTCAAACAACGGAATTTCATCTCCTTTATCCCAATTTTCGTTACTTAGATAAAAAGAGGTCATTTGATTATTCG
>JABAYK010000048.1 GCA_018609045.1 Flavobacteriales bacterium | reverse complement strand
CAATATAAGTCTTCTTCTGATTTATTATTTTCTGATGCGAAATTTTTAAAATCAGACATAAGGTTAATGTTGTATTCAGCTTGATTAGCCCAAACTTCAAACTCATCGTAATTGTACTTTTTTTGAGGAAATTCTTCTAATTGAGGATAGGTGAAAACCCAAACAGGTGAAAATTCATTTGTAATTGATAAGTAGGTTTTATCAATAATTTCTAAAGCTTCTTTTTGCAATTGAGGCTTTAGGCTTCTTTTGATTAGCAAAAAATCATAGTTCATAACCCGATGAGCAAAAGCCCTAAATAAATGACATGATGCATAGTAAACCTCCCATGAAGGAGATTTATTGAAGCTTAATTCAGTATTTGAAACAAACCTTTCTTCACCTCCTCTTACCTCAATATCGTGTATATCTGTAGTGTTTTGAAGAAAAATAACTCCGTCTGGTTGTAAAGCTTTTAATTTTTTATCCCATAAAAACTTAGCAAAAACTGCATCAGAACCTGCCATTCCAAAATTATAGAACCTGATATTTTCGTTTGGCCAAAGGTCATTAAAGTGATTTTCTAATTGTTTCGGAACAGAGTTTTCGAATGGCACTCCAGCTCCTTCACAAAAAGAATCTCCTAAAACAAATATTCTAATTTCTTTTTCAGGTTTTGGAGTTTGAGGTACTCTTCCTGTATATCCCCACTCGTTTATTTTTCTTTCGTAAATAAATTCTCCATTATCTACCTTAAACTCTGAGTTAGGACCACGGTGGTAACCAAATTCATCAAATTCAGGCTCTTGGTATACAGAGCGGTAAGGCTCCATGTTGTTTTTTTCTAAATAAGTACTGTAAAATTTTAATTGCCTTAAAGCACCTTCGCCAATATAAAGCAAACCAAACAGAATCCAAAGATTGATTTGAATTGTTAGAGTTGTCTTTTTTAAAATAAACCCAATTAAACCGATTGTACCTGAAACAAATGCAAAAATTGCAGGCATAAAAAGCAAGCTAAACCATGAGGTTAATTGTCCAGCTTGAAATTTAGATTTTAGCTCGAAGTAATAGATTATTGAGCTTAAAATAAAAATTAGGAATATTGGTAGTTTTTTCAATTCAAAATAGTTAAAATCGCATTAGAATTATCTTAAATTTAAGACCTAAACATACATCTAACAACATTACAAATTTTATGAGCGACGATAAGAAGATTATTTTTTCAATGAGTGGAGTTTCAAAGGTTATTCCACCAAGCAAAACAATCATTAAAAATATTTATCTCTCGTTTTTTTACGGGGCCAAAATAGGAATCATTGGTTTAAATGGTTCAGGAAAATCAACCTTAATGAAAATTATTGCAGGAGTTGACGATGGTTTTCAGGGTGATTTAACTTTTTCGCCAGGATATTCTGTTGGATATTTAGAGCAAGAACCCGATTTAGACCCTAATAAAACAGTTTTAGAAGTTGTAAAAGAAGGTGTAGCCGAAACAGTTGCAATTCTTGATGAATACGAAAAAGTAAATATGGCCTTTATGGACCCAGATGTTATTAATGATGGGGACAAAATGGAAAAGCTTATTCAAAGACAAGGCGAGTTACAAGATAAAATAGATGCAAGTAATGCTTGGGAACTTGATACCAAGTTAGAAATTGCCATGGATGCTTTGAGAACTCCTGAGCCAGATGCAAAAATTGAAAACTTATCTGGAGGAGAAAGAAGAAGGGTTGCTCTTTGTAGATTGCTTTTGCAAGAACCAGATATTTTATTGTTAGATGAGCCTACCAACCACTTAGATGCTGAAAGTGTTTTGTGGTTAGAGCAACATTTACAGAAATATGCAGGTACTGTTATCGCGATTACGCATGATAGGTACTTTTTAGATAATGTAGCCGGTTGGATTTTAGAATTAGATAGAGGAGAAGGAATTCCATGGAAAGGAAATTATTCATCATGGTTAGATCAAAAATCTAAAAGATTAGCCCAAGAAGAAAAGCAAGAAAGCAAGCGAAGAAAAACGCTCGAACGTGAATTAGAATGGGTGAGAATGGCTCCTAAAGCTCGTCAGGCAAAATCCAAGGCTCGTATTAACAATTACGAAAAAATGCTTTCTGAAGAAGGAAAAGAGAAAGAGCAAAAGCTCGAACTTTTTATTCCACCTGGACCTAGATTAGGTAACGATGTGATAAAAGCCAAAGGTGTTTCTAAAGCCTTTGGAGATAAATTACTTTACGAAGATTTAAACTTTGAACTACCCCCAGCTGGAATTGTTGGAATTATTGGCCCAAATGGTGCAGGAAAAACAACCCTTTTTAGGTTAATTATGGGTTTAGACAAACCAGATGAAGGTGAGTTTTCTGTAGGCTCCACAGTTAAAGTTGCATATATAGACCAATCGCATGCTGAAATTAACCCTGAAAAAAATGTGTGGGAAGTAATAAGTGGTGGCAACGAATTAATTGAAATGGGAGGTAGAGAATTAAACTCAAGAGCCTATGTTTCTAAATTTAACTTTAGTGGATCAGACCAACAAAAGAAAGTGGCTGTTTTATCAGGGGGAGAAAGAAATAGGCTTCACTTGGCCATGACTTTGAAAGAAGGCGCCAACGTGTTATTACTAGATGAGCCAACCAACGATATTGATGTAAATACCTTGAGGTCTTTGGAAGAAGCCTTAGAGAATTTTGCGGGTTGTGCAGTTGTTATTTCTCACGATAGATGGTTTTTAGATAGAATTTGTACGCATATTTTAGCCTTTGAAGGCGATTCTCAAGTTTACTTTTTTGAAGGAGGTTTCTCAGATTATGAAGAAAACAAGAAGAAAAGACTTGGAGATTCTGGTCCGAAAAGAATTAAGTATAAAAAATTAGTTCGGTAAATTATTGGTTATTTATTTAACCAATTTTGTGCAGAGCTTTTTGATGAAAATACCTTAAAAAGGTAATTTTTATGTTTATTGCCTTCTTCAAAAATATATCCAATAGCGGTAGAGTATGAGTGTTCTAAAACAATTGCTTCTTTGATGCTATTGTATTTTGAGAGGGCAGAAATTACATATTCTGAAACTGATTTTATTTCAGGCCCTTTTATATCGAACATAAAATCTTTACCCTGAATTAGTACTTTCAAATTTCTAGGAAGTGACTCATCATTTTCAATTAATTTATAATGATTGATGATGTCTTCAATAACCAAAACATTAGTTATTGTAGAGACTAAAATATTTTTTTCTTTATCAAAATGATAAGAAATGTTTTTCATTCAATGAAGTTTGCCTCAATAGTAATTATCCAGTATTACACAACCTAAGCCGTTATCAAACAATTATATGAAACTCTCGAAATGTGCGGTGAAATGCCTTAAAAAGGGCTGTTCGTAAGTAATTTTTAGTCCTTGGGCTTTATCCTTATGTTGCCAAATTTTTTCAAAAACCTCAATTACAAAGTCCATGTGGCTTTGGGTATAAACTCTTCTTGGAATAGCAAGTCTAACCAACTCCATTGATGCAGGAATTAATTGATGATGCTTGTTGTATTTGCCAAACATCACCGAACCAATTTCTACGGCTCTAATGCCACCTTCAAGGTATAAATTGCAAACCAATGCTTGACCAGGATATTCATCTAAAGGTATTTGCGGATAAAGTGCTTTTGCATCAATGTAAACAGCATGACCACCTGTAGGTCTCATAATCGGTATGCCTATTTTTTCAAGTCTATCTCCTAAATAAGCTGTACTTCTAATTCTGTATTGCAAATAGTCAGGCTCAAAAACTTCATTTAATCCAATGGCAATAGCTTCCATGTCTCTACCCGACAAGCCTCCATAAGTAGCAAAACCTTCAGTAATAATCAATAAATTTTGAAGTTTTTCATTAAGTTCATCATCATTTATGGCTAAAAATCCACCCATGTTTACCAATGCGTCTTTTTTAGCGCTCATGATTGCTCCATCACAAAGCGAAAACATTTGCTGGGCTATTTCTTTGTAAGAAGTACTTTCAAAACCAGATTCTCGGTGTTTTACGAAGTAGCTGTTTTCGGCAATTCGGCAACAATCGAGGTAAAGCTTAACATGGTGTTTTTTACAAATTTCAGAAACAGCTTTGGCGTTTTCCATACTTACAGGTTGACCACCACCACTATTGTTGGTTACTGTTAAAATTACTCCAGCAATATTATCGCTGCCTTTTTCGGTAATTATTTCTTCGAGTTTTTTAACATCCATATTGCCCTTAAAAGGATGCAATACCTCTGGATGTTTTCCTTCTTCAATGGGAATGTCAATTCCCTCTGAACCAGAAAACTCAATGTTAGCTCTAGTGGTATCAAATAATGTATTGCTAATAAAGGTTTTGCCTTTTCCTCCTAAATATCCGTAAAGTATTCTTTCTGCTGCTCTGCCTTGATGGGTTGGTAAAATGTGCTTAAACCCGGTTAAATCCATTATCGTGTCGCGCATTCTAATCCAAGACCTAGCTCCGGCATAAGATTCATCACCTTGCATTATGCCTGCCCATTGGTTAGCGCTCATGGCTGAGGTTCCGCTATCTGTCAATAAATCAATTAAAACCTTATCGCTTTCAAGCAAAAAAGGATTAAAATAAGCTTCTTTTAAATATTGTTTACGTTCTTCTTTGGTAGATAGCTTTATGGGTTCTACCATTTTAATTTTAAATGGCTCAATAATGGTTTTGAATCCTTCCATGAGTTTTGTTTTTTGCAAAACTCATTTACATTACTTCGCCTTTAAATGATGGAAATTAGATGAAATGATGAATTTTATCACCCTTTTTAAAAATGCGAGAACTAGTTAAGAAAACTCTTTGAACCATTTATTATTCCAAGTACTTTCCCTTTTAATTTCTGATTAAACAAAGGGTTGTTAGTGCTCAATGATTTTCTATTTGTTTTTTGGTAAACAAAAGTTTCATCTGGATCGAATAGAGTAAGGTTTGCTGCTTTGCCTTCTTCCAACTGAATCTCAGGTAGACCTAAAATTTTTCTAGGGTTTGTAGTTATTGACTCAACAAAAATGCTCAACGGCAATTTAGATGAAATATATGTTTGGTAAATGTTGTAGAAGGTTTCTAATGTCGTTACACCAAAAGCA
>JABAYK010000114.1 GCA_018609045.1 Flavobacteriales bacterium | reverse complement strand
GCAAAAATGTTAGATGTTGAAATAAAACGTCTTATAAAAGAAGCTTCTAAAAGTTAAGCCTCTATAGTTATTTTATAGGCAGTATGGCTTCTTAAATTCATTACCGTATTATCATCAAAAATTAAATACTGTCCTTTTATACCCATTAGTTTTTTCTCGATAACAGGAACTTTATCGAGTTTTATGGAGGTAAGCTTTTGAGGGTATTCAATTACTGGAAAATTGATTTTGGTAACCTCGTTTTTATCTGAAATAAATTGCTTTAAATCATCTGGGATTAAAGAGGTCAACTTCTTTTTCATCTCTAAAATACCCATTGAATTGGTAAATTCGTTTTTTAACATATTTCGCCAATTGGTTTTATCGGCAACATGTTTTTTTAGCGATACTTCAATTAATCCTGCGGCTTGTCTGTAGGGGGTTTCGGCTAACAAAACTGCTTCAACTGCACCTTGGTCTATCCAACGTGTAGGAATTTGGGTTGTACGAGTAACACCAACTTTTAATCCGCTTGTTAAAGAAACATAAGTTACATGGGGTGTATTGTGGTGAGCCTCTTCCCATTCTTTATCGCGTAGAGCAATTCCTTCATGAATTCTACTTAACTCGGGTCTAATAATACTTTCAACAGCCAAAGGGGAAGATTGAAATGCTTTAAAGCTCATGCCATCACCATATGTTTTTTTAATTTTTTGACCTGTTATTACGCAGTTTATTTCATTTTCAAACCGCAATGAAATGTCCTTGCCTACAAATTGGTTTAATGGAATTTCCTCGTGTGGTTCTAGAATATTAAATAAAGGCAAAGTGTATTCTACAACTTCACCCAAAGTGCTTTTCATTTTACGGATATTACCTGTAGCTCTCATTAAAAATTCTTTAAAAATTCAGTGGTTAATTCAGCTGAAAAAACAGCATTAACTTCGCCTGTCATGAATATATTTTTTCCTTCAAATCTAATTTCAATTTTACCACCCGGCATCAAAATATTCACCTTGTTTTCAATAAGGTTTAATTTTTTAAAAACAGAAGCTACAGCACAACTGCTGGTACCTGAAGCTAAGGTGTAACCTGCTCCACGCTCCCAAATTTCTATTTTAATATTCTCGTTATCAAGTTGTTTTGCAAACTGAACGTTTGTTCTGTTTTTAAATATTGGATGATTCTCAACCAAAGGTCCTATTTTCTTAGCCAATTGGGTAGTTGGGTTATCAACAATAAAAACACAATGAGGGTTTCCAACAGAAACTGCGTGCGCCAACATTTCTGTTTCCTCAACTAAAAGTGGTTTTTGAAAATATTCTTGCTCCTCCGTTAAAACCCCAACATCTTCGCTTTTAAATGTGGGAGAACCCATTTCAATTTCAATTAGAGTATGGGTTTCATTTTTTGAGGTTGCCAATACTTTTGTGGTAGGTAAGTTTATGATAAATTGGTTTGGAGCATTGAGATTGTCCAAGCAATATTTTGCAAAAATTCTTAGTCCGTTGCCGCTTTTTTCAGCTTCAGAACCATCTGGATTAAAAATTCTTAAACCATATTGTTCTTTATGATTTCGCCATAAAACGCCATCAGAGCCAACACCAAAGTTTCTATCGCAGAGTGATTTAATAAATGTTTGTTGATTTAAATTCTCTGGAAATTCACCATCAAATACAATGTAATCGTTGCCTAAAGCTTGGTATTTATATACTTTCATATTAAGGATGAAAAACGCCAGGTTTATTTAAAATAGGCAAGTTAATGGTATTTTGATTGTTGATGGTATTGGCCAAAAAAATGTATTTCTTGTCGTATAATTTCCCATCGAGGTAAAAACTAACCCAAAATTCGTTGGTAAGTTCAAATAATTCGTTCGGAAGCATTTCTACTTTTACAAAGGAAAGTGGCTTCACCTCTTCAAAAAAATGCCTCATGTTTGAAGTTTTTTTTGGCTCATTTTTTAATTCTCCATATCCTTTAGAATTAACCAAAACCCCTGTTAATGGGCTTATATTCTGATTAATTAAGTATACATTCCACTCTTCATCGGGTAAACCAATATTTTCGTTCACCACGGCAACTGCCACGTTTTCTATTTTAGGAAATTCTATATCCTTTATCATAAAGCCAAAAATAATATGTAAAGTGGCAAATTTTTGAATAAAAAAATTATGTTTGAAACATGCTGGTTGAAGCAAAATATCCTACAAGGTTTGATGCGCGCAAATACGATGAATATCTAGAAAAAGGATTTTTTAGAGGAGCTTCTATTATGTACAAAACACAGCTGCTTTGCATAGGTTCAAAAGTGAGCTCTGTCATAAATATTAGACTTCCAATAAAAAACTTTGAGATTTCTAAATCGAAGAAACGAGTTTTAAACGGCGTTGAAAAAAACTTTACAGTAAAGGTGCAACCATATTATTGCAATAAAGAGCACGATATTCTTTACAAAAAATTTAAAAAGAAATTTAAAGGGTTTTTATATCCTGATGTAGAAAGCTTTTTATCGTTAGGTTCTCCTTTTGCCCTTGCTATTTTCAATACACATTTACTCGAAATTTACGATGGCCATAAACTAATTGCTTTTAGCCTTTTCGATTTTGGTTATAAATCTTGTGCAGGTTTATTGGCTGTTTATGATTTTGATTACAACAAGTATAGTCTTGGTAATTACACCATGTTTAAAGAAGTTGAAATTGCCAAACATGAAGGTTTTGCTTATTATTACCCTGGCTACGTATTAAACAATACCAACGATTTTGACTATAAACTTAGGATTGGAAAGGTAGAGAGTTTAGATTGGAACAACGGATGGAGTTTAAAAGAAAACATAAAAAAAGGCGATTTTTTAAGCGATAAAATTTGGTTAAAAATGCGCGAAGCCAAAAAGCATATTGAAGGTTTAGGCTTAAACTACAAACTTTACTTCTACCCTAATTTTAGCCTCGGGTATTTAATGGAAATTTCTAGCATATTTAATTTTCCTGTTTATATTCAGGTATTCAACACCCAACTCGGTGGCGATATTTACCTTTTTTACGACCATTTTAAAGATGATTTTGTTTTGGGAAGATTTAACTTGGTTAGCTTATTCCCAAAATCTGAAAAACTTGAAGTTTCTGAAGAATATGAAAACTCGGTTGATTTAGATTTAGATATTAAAGAGTGCTCTGAAGAAATTGCCCGTTGTAAAAATGTAACAGAAATTTTTTCTACCAAAAATTAATGCCTTCTTTCGCTCAGGTTTTGTTTTTTGAGATTTCAGTAATTCTAATAATGAGATTCCCTGCCCGTTCAGTCAGGGGGGCTTCCTCCACTGCGTTACACAGTAATGATGAATCCAAATAAACTAGGCGATTTTTTGAATAAAACTTATGGAAGTTTCATTAAACAACTTCCACCGTTCAATATTCACAATGTGGCCACATTGAGGCAATATCTTTAATGAAGCGGTTTTATGTAATTGCGAAATCTTTTTTACTGCAGGTAAAAACAAATGATCTTCATCTCCCATTACATACAAGGTTGGAATATTAATTTCTTTGTTTCTAATAAATTTTAAAATCGGATTTAAATCTGCAGTAAGCCTAAACCATTTTAAAAACTCTTTTTGATACAATTTTTGGGCTTCTCTTATAAAAATATTGCGAGAATGCTTGTGTTTTCTTTTAGGTAAAATAACAAAGGCAAATAACTTGTATAAAACCATATATGGTAAAACCGATTTAAAGATATTTCCTAGTTTCATCAATATCTGCGATTTTAAATCAAGTTTTAATACAGCACCACCCATTACCAAACTTTTTACTCTATTTGGGGCAATTTCTGCCAACTCTCTGGCTAAAATGCACCCCATCGAAATACCAATAAAATGACTTTTTGTAATTTTTAAATGGTCTAAAACATCTAAAACATCTTTGGTAACAGTTCTAAAACTATACTTAGATAAAGTATCTTTAAAAGAATTTTTTGAATTCCCGTGTCCTCTTAAATCAACCAAAAGCACATTAAAATTTCTTTTAAAATCTCTTACCTGTTTATACCAAATAGATGAATTGCCTCCTGCACCATGAATAAAGGTTACCCATTCTGTAGATGTTTTATGCAAGTAGGTGGAGTAATGAAGCATTTAACTATAAATATAAAAAGGTGTAAAAAAGTTTAAATTATGCTCCAACTTTATCAACTTTAACTTTTTCTGAAGCTCCTCTTTCAACAAAATCAATAATACTTCCTGCAATATCTTTTCCTGTAGCTTTTTCAATGCCTTCGAGTCCGGGAGATGAATTTACTTCTAAAATTAAAGGGCCTCTTTCGCTTTGTAACATATCAACTCCTGCTACACGCAGGCCCATTACTTTAGCTGCCTCGAGAGCCGTTTTCTTTTCGGCTCTACTTAATTTTATTACAGAACTAGAGCCTCCTCTGTGAAGATTTGATCTAAACTCCCCTTCTGCTCCTTGTCTTTTCATGGCACCAACAACTTTTCCATCTACTACAAAGGCCCTAATATCAGCCGCTTTAGCCTCTTTAATAAATTCTTGAATTAAAATGTTGGCATTTAATCCATAAAAAGCTTCAATTACACTTTGGGCTGCTTTTTTGGTTTCTGCCAAAACAACTCCAATTCCTTGTGTGCCTTCTAAAAGTTTAATTACAACTGGGGTTCCTCCTAATTCATGTATTAACTTATCAGCTTGTTTTGGGTGATTTGCAAATACTGTTTTTGGAATCCCAATATTGTGTCGACTAAAAATTTGAATTGACCTTAACTTATCTCTACTTCTTACAATAGCAATTGAGGGATTGGCACAAAAAACATTCATCATTTCAAATTGCCTAACAATTGCGCTACCATAAAATGTAACTGAAGAACCAATTCGAGGAATAATGGCATCAATATCAGTAATTCTTTCGCCTTGGTAAAACATTTTAGGTTCACCAATATCTGCAACCACATTGCACCTTAAATGGTCAAAAACAAGTGCTTCATGCCCCCTTTTTTCAGCAGCTTCTACCAACCTTGAAGTAGAATATAATTTTGGGTTTCTTGATAAAATTGCAATTTTCATAATGATTAATCTTCTGATACTGAATAAGAATGGGCTACATCTACAATAAA
>JABAYK010000156.1:18281-32325 GCA_018609045.1 Flavobacteriales bacterium | reverse complement strand
GTTTTGTTTTTCCTAAATCGGTTAAAAAAACACGATTAATTCTTTTGTCAACTAAATCGGCTCTTCTTTCAATAAGGCCTTTTTCTTGCATACTATTTAATATGCGACTCAAACTTCTTGGCTCCATTCCCATTTTTGGACCTAAGCTTGTTGCAGGAGTACCTTCTTTACTATCAATATTTAACAAGACATAACCAACAGCCATAGTAAAATCATGCTTTGAAGCTTCTTGGTTGTAAAATTTTGAAATTTTATGCCACGCCCATTTAATATGATAATCAAAGGTTTCTTCTTGATGCATGCCCAAATGTAATAATTATTTATTATGCATGCAGAGTAAATTTATAAATGATTGTGATTTTGACAATTTTTTTTAATTCGCAATAAGTGGTTATTAGTTAGTCCATGGGTTACCTATTCTTTTATAAAATAATGTTGTTTTTGTGTAAATAACTTTTTGAACATTAGAAGTGTGATTTTACAATTTACATGTAACTTCTTGAAAATAAAAACTATTAATGCAGCGCAGAGACAAAAAAATACTGGAATTTAATCCTTGAGTTAGGGGTTTGTCTTCAAACAAAAAAAATTACTTTTGCACTCCAATTTTTTGAACGTAAAAACACTGATTTACAATGGATATTGTACAAGAGAACATCGATAATTTAAACGCAACATTATCAATTAAAATAGCTCCAGCAGATTATGAAGCTCCAGTAAAAAAAGTTTTATTGGATTATCAGAAAAAAGCAAACATGCCAGGATTTAGACCTGGTAAAGTTCCTTTTGGAATGGTAAAGAAAATGTATGGTAACTCTGTTTTGGCAGATGAAATAAATAAAATGTTGGTTGATAACCTTTACAAACACATAGAAGACAATAAACTTCCTGTTTTAGGTAATCCTCTTCCAAAAGATGAAGACCAAATTACAATCGATATTAACAACAACAAGGAATTAGAATTTAAATACGATTTAGCATTTGCTCCCGAATTTGAAGTTAATCTTTCTGAAAAAGATAAATTCAACAAATACAAAATCACTATTGATAATGAGTTAATCAATAAATACATCAAAGACATAGCAAAACGATACGGAAAAGTAGGTGAAAACGAAACTTCTACCGAAAACGATATGATATCTGGTGAGTTTATTGAGTTAGATAGCAAAGGAAATTTACTTGAAGGTGGAATTAAACATACTTCAACCATTGCCCTAGAATTTGTTGATGACAAAAAAGTTCAAAAAGAATTATTAGGTCTAAAAAAAGAAGAAACTATTACAGTTGATCCTTTTAAAGTAAGTAAAGGCCCTGCTGATATGGCTGCAATGCTTAACATCAGCAAACCAAAAGCAGAAAAATTAACTTCTAAATTTAGCTTTACAGTAAAACATATTTACAGTGTTCAACCTGCCGAGGTAAACCAAGAATTGTTTGATAAAGCATTTGGCCCAGGAAGCGTGCAATCTGAAGATGAATTTAAAGCTAGAATTGCTGATGAATTAACAAAGGCTTTAACCGAAGATTCTGACAAGTTTTTGAAAAAAGAAGTTGCTGATTCATTAATGGATAAACTAAAACTACAATTGCCAGATGCTTTCTTAAAAAGATGGTTGTTAGAAACAAACAAAGAAAAATTAACAGCAGAAAAAGTTGAAGAAGAGTATGATGAATATGCCAAAAGCTTAAGATGGCAGTTAATCGAAAATAAAATTATTGAAAACAACGGCATTAAAGTTTCTGCAGACGAAGCCAAAGAAAGAGCTAAAGAGCTTTTTAGAATGCAAATGGCCCAATATGGTTACCCAGAAGTAGAAGATGAACAACTAGAAGAAGCTGCCAAGAATATTCTTGGAAAACAAGAAGATGCCAAAAGAATTTTTGAAGATTTGATGGAAAGAAAAGTCCTTGATTTAATGAAGGATACATTAACCTTAAAAGAAAAAGAACTATCATTCGACGAATTTGTTAAATTAGCCTCTGGCAAGCCATCCAAAGGTAAAATATTAGACAAGATTGGCAATCTAGTAAACTTTAAGTAAAATTTAACATGAATAAAAACGAATTTAGAAATTACGCCATCAAACACAAAGGCATTAGCAGCCTTAAAGTTGATCACTATTTGGAATCTACTTCTAAAAATTATGTTCGCTCAATGACTCCTTATATTATTGAGGAAAGACAAATGAACGTAGCACAAATGGATGTGTTTTCAAGATTGATGATGGACAGAATTATCTTTTTAGGTTCTGGAATTGATGATCAAATTGCAAATATTGTGCAAGCTCAGTTGTTGTTTTTAGAGTCGGTTGATGCTAAAAAAGACATTCAAATTTATTTAAACTCTCCAGGTGGAAGTGTTTATGCTGGTTTAGGAATTTATGATACCATGCAGTACATTCAGCCTGATGTGGCAACAATTTGTACAGGTATGGCTGCATCTATGGGAGCAGTTTTATTATGTGCTGGTGCAGCAGGTAAAAGAACAGCCTTGCCACATTCAAGAGTTATGATTCACCAACCAATGGGAGGTGCTCAAGGTCAGGCTTCAGATATGGAAATTACTATTAAAGAAGTTTTGAAATTGAAAAAAGAACTTTACGATATTATAGCCAAGCATTCTGGTAAAGACTTTAAAACTGTTGAAAAAGATAGTGATAGAGATTATTGGATGAAGGCTGATGAAGCCAAAGCTTACGGAATGATTGACGAAGTTTTGGTAAACACAAAATAATTTAATGAGAGATCAGGATACAAAGTGTTCGTTTTGCGGCCGCTCTAAAAGCGAGGTAAATGTTTTAATAGCTGGATTAAGCGGTCATATTTGCGACCGTTGTATTGGTCAAGCTCAATCTATTGTGCACGAAGAAGTTTCTTCAAAAATTAAAACATCCATTTCTTCAAATATTAATTTGTTGAAGCCTATAGACATCAAAAATCATCTTGATGAATATGTAATTGGACAAAACGAAGCCAAAAAAGTTCTTTCTGTTGCGGTTTATAACCATTACAAAAGAATTACCCAAAGCGTAGAAGACGATGATGTTGAGATTGAAAAATCTAACGTTGTTTTGGTTGGCGAAACCGGCACAGGTAAAACTTTAATGGCTAGAACCATTGCAAAAATTTTAAATGTGCCATTTTGTATTGCTGATGCAACCGTAATTACAGAAGCAGGTTATGTTGGCGAAGATGTAGAAAGCATCCTCGCCAAATTGCTTCAAGCTGCAGATTATGATGTAGCAAAAGCCGAAAGAGGTATCGTATTTATTGATGAAATAGACAAAATCGCAAGAAAAAGTGATAATCCTTCAATTACAAGAGATGTTTCTGGAGAAGGTGTTCAGCAAGCATTGTTAAAATTATTAGAAGGAACTGAAGTCGGTGTTCCACCTCAAGGAGGAAGAAAGCATCCTGAACAAAAGTTGGTTCAAATAAATACCAAAAACATACTTTTTATTTGTGGAGGTGCTTTTGATGGAATGGATAAAATAATTTCTAGAAGATTAAACACTTCTGCAGTTGGCTATTCTATCAATAAAGACAAAGAAGAAATTGACAAGGAAAACTTGTTGAAATATGTAAACCCACAAGATTTAAGAAAATTTGGACTTATTCCTGAAATGATTGGGCGTTTTCCAGTATTAACTTTTCTTAATCCATTGGATGGACCAACCCTTAGAAGAATATTAACAGAGCCAAAAAATGCCATCATCAAGCAGTATGCAAAATTGTTTGAGATGGAAGATATTGCAATAAACTTTGATAAAAAGGTATTAGACTTTATTACAGAAAAGGCAGTTGAATTTAAACTTGGAGCTAGAGGATTAAGAAGCATTTGCGAAGCAATTATGATTGACGCTATGTTCGATTTACCATCTAAAGAAGATACAAAAGAGTTTAGGGTAACATTAGCTTATGCTAAAGCAAGGATCGAAAATTCTGCCTTAAATCAGCTGAAGGTAGCCTCTTGAGTTTAGGCTAATCAATTTTTATTTCATAATCTCTTTGAGAGATTCTTACATCAACTAAGTTATCGCAAAATGAGTTAGAGCCAAAGTTTAAGGTTCTAGGCAATATGTTGTCTGGTTGTTGATTTACTTTTCCTTCTGTAATCCAATAGCAACCTAAATCCATCATTAAAGGTTCAATAATTTCGGCGGTGAAGGTGTTTCCATTGTACGAAAGAGATTTTATTAGACCTGTTGCTTTTAATTCATCGTTTACATATTGTCTATTTTTTTCGCCAAAGCTCCAAGTCCATTCATGGTTTGCATCCCATTCAATATAAGTTGTGTCATTAGAGATAACAGCATTTCTTACATGAGATGAAAAGACTAGTGAGCTATCTAAATCACGACCTAAATTTTGTAATGAATCAACCATGTTTACTCTAAATCCATTAATGTAGTAAAAGCTACTAGTTATCCTAATCGTAGAGTTTTCATCTTTAAAACTACCCCAAACTCGCCCTTCTATCTGACCTTTTCTTACTCTTCCATCATTACAAGTTGTGGTTTCGTCGAATACCAAAGTAAAATCGGTAATGTTTGTTGTTGCATTTTTTATTATCGATACATTATTTAAGCATCCTTCAGCAGAGTCTAAGTAGGTAAGGTTGTTTTGGGTTAATGCTGGATTTACCAAAAGCTTATGTGTCCAAAAAAAAGGATCAGAAAAATATTGCTCTGAAAAAGCATAGCTTCTTGCAATAGTCGTATCTGTATCAAGGTCTCTGTCAGAGTTTCGGCATGAACTAAAAATTAGAACTATGCCAAAAAGAAGAAAAAAGACTTTAGTTGTTTTTACCATTGCAAAATCGAAAATATTATTTCTTTTTCACATAGGTTACATAATCAAAACTAAAGGCATGTTTTTCATCAGCTTCATGATGAATTCTGTTTACTTCTTGCCAAATGGTTTTATCAAATTGAGGAAAAAATACATCACCATCAAAACTTTGATTTATTTCTGTAATGTACATTTTATCTACCAACCCTTCTTCTAATGCTTGGTTGTAGATTTGACCTCCGCCTATAATAAAGCATTCATCTTCATGATTTTTCTCGGCAAAGGCTATAGATTGTTTTAAGTCATTAAATACATCAACCGAATCTATTTGCAAATCTATATTTCTGCTCACCACAATGTTTGTTCTACCATTAAAAGGTCTAAAAGCGGGTGGTATAGACTCGAAGTTTTTGCGGCCCATAATAACATGATGCCCCATGGTTGTATTTTTAAAAAACTTCATATCATCAGGCAAACGCCAAATTAATCTGTTATCTTTTCCAATAACACCATTTTTGGCAACAGCTACAATAATTGAGGTTATCATACAGCTACAGCAGCTTTAATGTGAGGATGTGGGTCGTATCCAACAAGTTTGAAATCTTCAAAAGTAAAATCGAAAATATTTTTCACCTCAGGGTTAATTTCCATTTTAGGTAATGGCCTAAAATCTCTAGTTAGTTGCAATTCTGTTTGTTCAATGTGGTTTGAGTACAAATGAACATCGCCAAAGGTGTGTACAAAATCACCCAACTCTAAATTGCAAACTTGAGCCACCATCATGGTAAGCAAAGCATAACTAGCAATGTTAAAAGGTACTCCTAAAAAAGTATCAGCACTTCTTTGGTAAAGCTGGCAAGAAAGTTTGTTATCTGCCACATAAAATTGAAAAAATGCATGACAAGGAGGTAATGCCATATTTTCTATTTCCCCAACATTCCATGCTGAAACTATGTGTCTTCTCGAGTTTGGATTGTTTTTTATTTGTTCAATTACTTGTGTGATTTGGTCAACGTGTTTTCCACCTTCAGCTGGCCATGAGCGCCATTGGTATCCGTAAACAGGACCAAGATTTCCATCTTCGTCAGCCCATTCATCCCAAATTTTTACGCCATTTTCTTTAAGGTAATTTATGTTGGTATCTCCTTTTAAAAACCATAATAATTCATGAATTATTGATCTTAAATGAAGTTTTTTAGTTGTTACCAAAGGAAACCCTTCTTCAAGGTTGAACCTCATTTGATAGCCAAAAACACTCGTTGTTCCGGTGCCTGTTCTGTCATCCTTAAAAGTTCCGTTTTCTAAAATATGCTTGAGTAAGTCGTGGTATTGTTGCATGAAAAAGCTTTTCACAAAAAAAAAGAGTTAAGCCATTTAAAACTGGCTTAACCCTTCTATTTTTTACACAACTGTGTTGTTTTTTTAAACAATAAATCTTTTTGTTAAAACATTTTTCTAACCTCTTTCTTTAAAAACTCTATTGCTACTTTGGTAGGAAGGTTTTGAACTTCTGCTGTATTTTTTATCAAAACTGCTGATAAATCTTCGGCGGTGGCATCTTTTTCTAATCCGGATGCTGCTAAGCTAACCAACTTTAACATTTCTTCTTTGGCACCAGTTACAATTCTCCAGCTAGAAGACGAAACATACAATTGTTGAGTAAGATTATGTTCATATTCTGCCCTAATGGTTTTAATTAATTCTAATTGAAAAAATCTCGCACTCATTCCTTTTTTATGAACTCTTAAAACCATGTTATTAGGAGAAATCCGCTCTAACAATAAAATTAGTCTTTCATAAGCTTGAAGCCTAAGTGGAGTAAAATCATTTGCTTTTTCTCTTTTTAGCTCCAACATTCTTTTCTCGGTTTCGTTTTCCAAAACCTTTTTCAGTACAAAATAAACTGCTATAAAAACTACCAAAGCAGGAATGGTAATTTTCAAAATCTCTAACACAATTTCCATAATAAATTTTATTGGGTCAAATATCGTTATTAAAATTTTCGAATTTCCTAAAAAACTAAAATTGCTCAATTATATTTTAAAATTCGGGTAAAATTTGTTAGTTCAATCCAATATACTAATGGCTTAAATTTCCAATTGTTTAGCTTTGCGGCTTTTGTAAAAATATGGATCATCTTTTATCAAACAGAGTAAATAATTTGGCAGAATCGGCAACTATTGCCATGAGTAGAAAAAGCCGCGAACTTTCTGAACAAGGAATTAAAGTAGTAAACCTAAGTTTAGGTGAGCCTGATTTTAATACTCCTGATTTTGTGAAAAATGCTGGTATTGATGCCATCAATAATAATTTCTCAAAATATCCACCTGTGCCCGGTTATAAAGATTTGAGAGAGGCAATTTCAACTAAGTTTAAAAGAGACAACAATATAGATTATACCTCTGAGCAAATTGTAGTTTCAACAGGCGCCAAGCAATCTATAATGAATGCAGTTTTGGCTTTGGTAAATGATGGCGATGAGGTTTTGCTGCCAGCACCTTATTGGGTTAGTTATTACGAGATGGTTCGTTTTGCTGGAGGAATTCCAGTTGTTTTACCAACTACCATAGAAGATGGATTTAAATTGCAACCAGAGGCTTTAAAAAGTGCCATTTCTCCTCGTACAAAATTGATGATTTTTAGTTATCCATGTAATCCATCTGGAGCAAGTTATACAAAACCAGAGCTTGAAGAAATTGCCAAAGTAATTGATGAAAAAGGCGAGTTTATGATAATTGCTGATGAAATTTATGAGCACATAAACTTTTTTGGTGAGCACACTAGTTTGGCTAGTTTGCCAGGAATGTATGATAAAACAATAACAGTAAATGGTGTTTCTAAAGGATTTGCCATGACAGGTTGGAGAATTGGTTACATCGGAGCACCAGATTGGGTTGCTGCAGCTTGTACAAAAATTCAAGGCCAGTTTACTTCCGGAGCATCAAGTATTGCGCAAAAAGCTGCTAAAGCTGCCGTTTTAGCCGATCCTAAGGAAATTGAATTTATGAAAACTGCTTTCGAAAAAAGAAGAAGGCTTTTTAAAGTAGGTTTAGATTCATTGCCTGGATTTAAAACCAATTTACCAGAAGGTGCTTTTTACATGTTTCCTGATGTTAGCGAGCTTTTTGGTAAAAAGACTGATAACTTTGAAATTAACAATGCCGATGATTTGTCGATGTACTTTTTAACTGAAGCTCACGTAGCAACAGTTTCTGGAGGTGCATTCGGAAGTCCAAATAATTTGAGGTTATCTTACGCTACAAGCGAAGAAGAATTAAATGAAGCAATAAGCAGAATGCAAAAGGCTTTGGCTAAATTGAAATAATTGTGAATCAATCTGAAATTTATAGAATTTTTAAAGATTTTAATTCCAAAACCATTTTGGTTATTGGCGATGTAATGATTGATGCTTACTTGGTTGGTAAAGTTCATCGAATTTCACCCGAAGCTCCTGTGCCAATAGTATCTGTAACCGAAAGAGAAAACAGACTTGGTGGAGCAGCAAACGTAGCTTTAAACATTGCCGCATTAGGCGCGAAAGCAATTATGGCTTCTGTAATTTCTGATGATGATAAAGCAAATGATTTTGAGAATATTCTTTCAAAATCAAATCTTTCAACTTCGGGTATTTTAAGAAGTAAAAATCGTGTCACAACAAAAAAAACTCGAATAATTTCAAATTATCAGCAATTGCTTAGGGTTGATGAAGAAGAAACTTCTGATTTAAATCAAGAGGATTCTGAAAGTTTCATAAACCATTTAAACAACCTTTTTGTAGAAGAAAAAATAGATGCTATAATTCTTCAAGATTATAACAAAGGCGTAATTACCAAACCTATTATTGAGTTTGTAGTGAATAAAGCCAAGCAGTTGAATATTCCTGTAACTGCCGACCCAAAAAAGAAAAATTTTGACGCATTTGATGAGGTTACTTTATTTAAACCCAACTTAAAAGAGTTAACCGAAGGGTTAAATATTGATACCAAACCAAACCTCGAATCTTTAACAAAAGCTTTCCATGTTTTGGTAGATAATATGAATATCAAAAAGGCCTTGATTACTCTTTCAGAAAGAGGAGTTTTTATCGCCAACCAAAACGATCAAAATATTTACCCTGCTCATGTTAGAAATATAGCTGATGTTTCAGGAGCAGGAGATACTGTAATTGCTGTTGCATCATTATGTTTAACAACAAACTGCAATGACGAAACAATGGCCAAATTATCAAATTTAGCTGGAGGTTTGGTATGTGAGAAAGTTGGCGTGGTGCCTATCGATAAAGAAAGATTAATGGAAGAAGCTATTTCTTTCGAAAAATAATTTCAACCCTTTAGCCTAAAATCTGTTTACAATTTCATGGTAACACCTTACGGAGATAAAGACAAAACGAAAAAGCAAGAAGTTGCTGAAATGTTTGACAACATTGCCCCTAGATATGATTTTTTAAATCATTTACTTTCAATGGGAATTGACATTGGCTGGAGAAGAAAAGCCATAAGAATACTAAAAGCCCAAAAGCCAAAATCTATTTTAGATGTAGCTACAGGTACAGCAGATTTTGCCATAGAAGCCTTAGATGCAAATCCTGATGAAGTAATTGGGGTAGATATTTCGAAAGATATGTTGGCAGTTGGTAGAACTAAAATCTCTAAAAAAGGGCTCGAAAATAAAGTTAGGTTAGATTATGGCGATGCGGAAAATTTACCCTACGAAACTGAAAAGTTTGATGCCATTACAGTAGCTTTTGGGGTAAGGAACTTCGAAAATTTGGAAGCAGGTTTAACTGAAATGAATAGGGTTTTGAAAAAAGGAAAAACACTTTTTGTAATTGAGTTTTCTAAACCAGAGCATTTTCCAATAAAACAACTATACTTCTTCTACTTTAAAGCTATACTTCCACTTATTGGAAAGCTAGTTTCGAAAGATGCAAGAGCCTATACATACTTACCCGAAAGTGTTGAGGCTTTTCCTTACGGAAATGAATTTGCAGAAATTTTAAAAAAGTGTGGGTTTTCAAAAGTTGAAATTAAACCTTTAACTTTTGGAATTGCAAGCCTATATGTTGCTGAGAAATAAATAGTTTCATTTCTCGTTGAAATGCTACATTTGGCCAAATTTTAAGAAATAGTATTTCCACTGAAAAATTTAATCTTCATATTGTTATTTGGGTTGGCGTTTGTAAACACAAATGCACAGCAAAAAACCTTATTAAACTTAGGTGATTTTGACGAGAAGAAAATTCACTTTGGTTTTTCATTAGGAGTAAATACATCTAGCTTTATTATGGAAAGTGACTTATCAAAGTCTGATTCTTTAATTAGGTTAGAAGTTTTGCCTCAAAGTGGATTTAACTTAGGAATTGTTACCGATTTACATTTAGGGCCGTTGTTTGACCTTAGGTTTATTCCTACATTGTCTTTTGGTGAAAGACGGCTAGAATATACTTTCTTAGAAAATACGGGAAAGCCATCTACAGTTCTTTCTAAAGCAGTTGAATCAACCTATTTAGATTTCCCCCTCAACCTAAAATACCGCTCAATTAGATACAACAACTTTGCTGCCTATTTTGTGGGAGGTTTTATGTATAGTTATGATTTGATTTCTCAAAAAGATGTAATCAATGCCAAATCAAATATTGCAGAAACTGTAATTAAATTAGACAATAGCAACATCAATTATCAAATTGGTGTGGGTTTCGATTTCTTTTTAGAATACTTCAAGTTTTCGCCTGAATTAAAAATGAGTTATGGGGTTAACAATCTTATCATTAATGATAACACCATACTTTCTGACCCTATTACTAGTTTAAGGTCAAAAATTTTCTTGCTTTCATTCACCTTTGAAGGATAGCGGCAAAGATTCCTACTTTTAGTTTCGCCCCTTAAAAACTAACATTACTTCGTGAGAAGGCAAGCTTGTCAAAATCGGAGCAAAATTCTGGTTGTAGCCATAGCCAAAGAAAATATTTTCAGCCATATAAATTTGCCCGAACCAAGTGCTTGTGTTTTGGCTGCTGTAGGTTGCTCCTAGAGTTATTCTGTTAAATACTTTTATTGATAACAATAATTCTGTAGCAACTACAGAATTAGGAAAAAGCTTTGTTTGGTTAGCCAAGTCGAGTTGAAAGTTTTTGCCCATTTCTTTTTTCCAACCAGCAGTAACAAGCAGGTCCCAAAAATCAGGGCTAAAAGAATTTCTTTTGTCAAATCCTTTTTCAAAAAATACAGTTGATTCAATAAGGTTTGGAATGGCAAATCCCAAGTAAAACTTTTCTGAATAAAGTTGGGCTCCAAATCTTGCCAAAGGCAAAACGAGCAAAGGTTGGTTAGCTGAAAATTCAACATCAGAAACATCAACCAAATTGGCTTCGGTAAGTCTGCTGCCATTAAAACTAAATCCGGGTGCTAGGCTAAAGGCTACTTTTTTGGTTTCTGATATTTGAAAACTTTGGGTGATGGCAAAATCAAATTGAGTAAAAGAACTTAACCCAACATTGGTTTGGTTTAATTGAAAACCAAGAAATGTATTTTCTTTTACTGCACCATTAATATTTAAAGCATAATTGGTTGGTGCGCCTTCAACTTCTAACCACCTGAAGTTACCTAAACTTGCAAAGTTTACATTTTCGAATTCGGCAGAGGCAGCTGGATTAAGTAAAGCTTTATAAGCATTGAATTGATACAAATTGGTTTGCCCAAAAGCAGTTTGGTAAATTAGAAACAGGGCGATATGCAAAATCCACTTCCTCATCTGCCCGAGCGTAATTCAATAAAACCTTTTTCTAAATCATTTTTTTTATCGGCATCCTTGTAAAAAAAGTAGAAATAAGTTCCAGTATTTAATTTGCCGTTATCTGCCGAAATCGATACAGCTTGGATAAATCCATCCCAATTATTAAGGTAAGGAGAAGCTTCGAAAAGAATTGCCCCATTTCCATCAAAAACAATAAGTTTATTGTTGGGGTAATCTTCTAATCCTAAAATTTCGAAAAAATCATTTACACCGTCATTATTTGGCGAGAAGCCATTTGGAATAAAAAAAGACTCTTCCGGAATTTCTTCAAAAACAGAAAAGTATTTTACAAATCCATCGATTTTTGCATGAATAAAACCAGCAGAAGGATTTCTAGAAAGTATTTGTTGAGATTTCCATGAAAACAAATCAGTTGAGGTATAAACCTGTAGTTTATCTGAATTTAAATTTTCTAACTCGTTATTGAGGTAATAAAAGTTAACTTCTGAAATGGAATTGGTAGAATCTTCTATGGCATATAATCGATTTATGCTGTAATTTTCTGGAGTGTAAATAACCCTGTTTTGCCTTGTTAAAGTAATTGAATCTGAAGTTTCTGAGAACAGCATTTGTAAACCTAAATTTCCAGATTGGGTAAAGTTATTTGCCGTTGGTTGAAGCTTAAATCTAATTGTACCACCTTTAATTTTAGAGCTTTCCTCTTCATTTAGAATTTGATTTCTTAAATCTAGGATTACATTTTGTTGGGTTAGGTTTCCACCATTTAGTTTAACATGATTTACATCTAGATACAAACTAGAATTTACTTCAGAGCCAATGGTTAAAGAATCAGCCTTAAAATATCCAAAACCACTAATTTTAGGTGAAATTGAATCAGCAATAAAGTCAACATTAGAAGTGTCTTGGCCAATTAAACTCCCATTACCAAATTCTAAATTGGTGTTTTTTAAACTTAAAGTAGAATGTTTATGAAGGGTAAAAAAACCTTCGTTTATGGATAAGTTTTGACTTGAACCAATTAAGCAAAAAGAGATAAATATTAAAGTAAAAACGCTTCTCATGGTTAATCTTTGGCTCCTAACATTACCCAGCTTATCCCATTTGAAATTAAGGTAACTACTTTATCTGGACTTGTAACGCCAAACTCATTTGTTGTAGAATATGTAGCATTATCTTGAACTGAAAAAATGCTTGTAGAGTTTGTGGCAACATCAAAGAAAAAGCCACTTACAGCATCATATTGATAGGCGTAAAATATTATTTTTTTGCCTTTGTTATTGGCAGCATCGGGCAATGTAATGGTTATGTTAAAACTTCCATCCAACAAATATTCAAATCCGGGAAAAGCTATAAAGCTGCCTGATTCTACACTTACCGTATCGTTTTCTCCAACAGATTTCCAACTGATGTTTCCATTTCCATCTGAGGTTAACATTTGGTTGGCATTTCCATCTGAGTTAGGCAAGGTGTATTGGTTACTTATTTTCAATGACCCATCACCATTTATTTTTAAAAGTGATACTCCGTTAGTTTGCGAGGATTGTGTAATTCTACCAAATTCAAAACTTTCGGTGGAGTAGAAATTTAACCTACCATCGTTCGATGCTGAGCTAAGATCGTCAAAAGTAATTCGAGCAAAATCTGGATTATTGTATCCTATATTATCATCGTAAAACCTTGAATCTCCAACTACGGTTAATTCATCAGGTACTTGGGTAGGCAAATTGGTGTGATCTGGATCATCTTGGTTGATGTAAACCCTTTGATTTAAATAAACTGAACTATTTACGATTAAAGTATCTTCAATTGTAAAATTATTTTCGATGGATGTTCCTTTTAGAAAAACAAGTTTACCAACCGAATCGATATAGAAACTTGGCACAGAATCGTTTCCAACAGAGAATCCATTAAGTTGCAGGTTTTGCGTTAAAATGTGATTTCCAAGATTATCCTTTAAACTTGATAGGTCTGTTTTGTTTCCTTTAGAAATTTGCAAAGTATCATTTGAAAATAAAAGAGTTTGAATTTCATTCAAAGAGTCTGCATCAGCATCATCTACCAAATCTTGCGGAAGTTTTACAAAACCTCCATTTTGCAAATAAACCGTGTCATTTGAAATAGAAATAGCTTGAATCTCGTTGTTCGGATTATTATCAGCATCATCTACCAAATCTTGCGGAAGCTTTACAAATCCACCATTTTGTAAGTAAACTGTATCGTTTGAAATGGAAATAGATTGAATTTCATTCAAACTATCCGTATCGTAATCTACATAAAAAGAACCCAATCTTTCCCAAATAGAGCCATTGAAATAATAAAAACCAGTTACCAAATTTACTTGGTAAATCAACAAACCTTCAATTGGGTTTGAAATGTTATTGCGTTGTTGGTCTGTAAGTTTTGGAATTAAAATTCCTTTTTGGGTGGCTCTAATTTCTAAGGCAGCGCTTTCACTTGGCTCGAATGAAGTTTCGCCAATACCCACACTTTGTCCAAGCAA
>JABAYK010000156.1:0-18271 GCA_018609045.1 Flavobacteriales bacterium | reverse complement strand
GAATAAGTAATAGCAAATACAAATAAAAAAAGGCTAAAAAATATTTTCTTCATGGTGGTTTTAAGGGGCTATAAAACTATGAAATACAATTTGATTTTTGATTTGAAGTTATTCACGAAATGAGTAGTAATCAGCAATTAGCGTTTTTTACTTTCTTTTGCCCCATGTCTAAAACAACAATTAGCGGTTTTTCGATGGTGCGAAATGCAACCAAATTGTATTATCCCATAAAACAAGCTATTGAATCTATTCTGCCCATTGTTGATGAATTTGTTATTGCCATTGGCAAGGGCGATGAAGACGATACCACAAGGGCAGAGGTAGAAAGTATCAACTCACCAAAGGTTAAAATTATTGATACTTTTTGGGATTTAGAAAAATACCCAAGAGGAATGGAAAACGCTCACCAAACCGACATTGCAAAATCGCATTGCAAGGGAGATTGGCTTTTTTACCTCCAAGCCGATGAGGTAGTGCATGAAAAATATTTGCCGGCCATTAAAAAAAAGTGTGAAGAACTTAAAGATGACAATGAAGTAGAAGGATTATTATTCAGTTACAAACACTTTTGGGGAGATTACAACCATTTTCATGTTTCGCATGGTTGGTACCCGAATGAAGTTAGAATTGTAAGAAACAAACCCGAAATTCACTCTTGGGAATCTGCCCAAAGTTTTAGAAGAATCCCAAATTTTGATGGTTTAAATTACCGCCAACAAGAAGGAACTTTTAAATTAAAAGTAGCTAGGGTAGAGGCTTATATTTACCATTATGGTTGGGTACGCCCTCCGCATTACATGCAAAATAAAAAGAAGGCGCTTGATACGGTACACAAGGGCAGCAAAAGGGTAGGGGAGATTTACAAAGATGCCGCCCAAGATTTTGACTTTGGCCCGATGAACTTATTAGGTGGGTTTAAAGAAACCCACCCTAAAGTGATGCAAGGTTGGATTGCCAGGTTTGATTGGGCCGATAAATTGCAACTTACAGGAAAACCAAATCCCAACAGAAAACCCCACAAACACGAAAAAACCAAATACCGCATATTAACCTTTATTGAGCAAACCTTTTTAGGTGGCAGGCAGTTGGGTGGTTTTAGGAATTTTATTTTGCTAAAGAGTAAGTAGTTAATTGTTTAAAACAATAAAAACTCCCCTAAACTGAAAAGTTTAGGGGAGCAATAAACCAACTAACCAAATCTTATTTATTTGCCATTAACTTGCTAGATTTTACCATTTGGATAAACTCTGCACGATAGCCATTTTCATCTTTTCCTTTTCCATCTGAGGCTAGTTTTAAAACATCATCATAACTAGCTTCTTGCTTAAATTCTGAGTCTCTTAAAATCATTCCGAACTCAGCAACAGCAGCAGAAAACTTAAAGTTTTCAGAACTATTTTTTAGCTCAACAGGAGAATTCAATAAAGTATTTTCAACCAATTTACTAACCTCACCATTTGGCTCTTTGTACCTTAATTTTACAGTCATCAATTCGCCTGCAAAAGGTTTTATAAAGTCATCAGTAATTAACCCATTTTTTACTTGATATTTTAAAGGATCAACAGATTTCACAAATTCAGATTTTACACCTACTGGAATTATTTCATACAAAGCAGTTACGGTATGGCCAGCTCCTAATTCTCCAGCATCTTTTTTATCATCGTTAAAATCCTCGGCTTCTAGCATGCGGTTTTCATACCCAATAAGTCTGTATGCCTGCACCAAGTTTGGATTAAATTCTATTTGAATTTTTACGTCTTTCGCAATGGTAAAAAGTGTACCACGCATTTCTTTAACAAATACTTTTTCGGCTTCTTTAATATTATCAATGTAGTAGTAATTTCCGTTTCCTGCATTGCTAATTTGCTCCATTCGGCCATCTTTGTAATTGCCCATTCCAAAACCTGTAATGGTTAGAAAAATACCATCTTTTCTTTTTTCTTCAATTAACTCTACCATAGCGGCGGTTGAAGAAACGCCAACGTTAAAATCGCCATCTGTAGCTAAAATAACGCGGTTATTGCCATTCTTTTTTAAGTTTTCTTTGGCCACCTCGTAAGCTAATTTTATACCTGCACCACCTGCGGTAGAACCACCTGCTTGCAACCTGTCTAACGAGGCAAATATTTCCTCTTTTTTAGAAACTGGAGTAGATGGTAAAACCAAGCCTGCTGCTCCTGCATAAACTACTATGGCAACTTTATCATTTGGCTGCAACTCATTCACCAACATTTTTAACGATGATTTTAAAAGCGGTAATTTGTTTGGCGAACTCATTGAGCCTGAAACATCTATCAAGAAAACCAAATTACTTGGCTTCAGCTCATTGTAATCAACCATTTTACCTTGTAATCCAATATGAACCAATTGGTGTTTTTGATTCCAAGGAGCTTGAGAAACTTCAGTAGTAATGGAGAATGGTTTTTCATCTTCAGGTTGTGGGTAATCATATGTAAAGTAGTTTACCATTTCTTCAATTCTTACCATATCTTTTTGTGGAACCTGACCTGAATTAATCACCCTTCTTAGGTTTGAATACGAAGCGGCATCAACATCTATGGAAAAAGTTGAAAGCGCTTCCTGTAAAGGACTTTTAAAAATATTCTCATTAATTACATCATATTCCTCTGTATTATGAGGAATAGGTTCATTGTAATAAACATTTGTTGAGTTTACCGGAGCTGAATTTTTTGATAACCTTTGGGTAAAATTTGATAATACCGAAGGGGAAGCATAATCCATGGTTACATCTTGAATAGACTTAGCCTTAATAGAAATATTTTCAGTTTCCTCTATTTGAATTACCACCACTTCATTTAATTCGGCAGTATTTGCTTTTAGCCTAAAATTAATTTCAGTCTGCTTAAATACTTGCTTTGTTTGGGTTTCGTACCCTAAATATTTTACTTCTAGGATACTATTTTCATTAGGAACTTCAATTTGGTAGTTTCCATCAAAATCGGTTGAGGTTCCAATTTTTGTGTTTTTTACCATAACGTTTACAAACGGAATCGGCTCACCCGAATTTAAATTAGTTATTTTTCCCTTCACCAAAAAAGCAAAGGTTGAGGTTGATAATAGGAACATGATTACCAAAGCGGAAAGAATTTTTTGTGTTTTCATAATTTTTAGATTTTGGTAATAGGATGCAGCGGAATAAAAAATTCCATAAACCATTTAAAAAATTTATTTTGGTTGCCTCAAAGCCATTGAAAAATCTATGTTTTTTATCAATACAAAAAGTAGGCAACAAGCAACAGACCAAGATCTGTTAGATGCTTTTGGTAAAAAACAAAACTTAGATGATTTAGCAGAGCTCTATAACCGATACATTCATTTGATTTATGGGGTTTGTTTAAAGTATTTGAAAAATAAAGACGATGCTCAAGATGCTGTTATGCAGGTATTTGAAAAGCTTATTGGAGATGTAAATCGGTTTGAAATCAAAAACTTCAAGAGTTGGCTTTATGTATATGCCCGAAACTTTTGTTTGATGAAAATTAGGGCATCAAAAGGTGGATTGTCAATAAAAGACATAGAAACCTTAGAGGAGAGTATGGAAAATGAACTTTCTGTGCATCCTACTGATGATGAAAATAATTTGGAAGATAATTTGCAATCACTAGAAAAATGTATTGAAACATTAATAAAGGAACAAAAGCAATGTGTAAGTTTATTCTTTTTGAAAGAAATGTCTTACAAACAAATAGTAGAACAAACAGGTTTTGAAATAAATAAAGTAAAAAGCTATTTGCAAAACGGTAAAAGAAATTTAAAGATTTGCATGGAAGGTAAATGAATAAAAACAATCAACATACAACCCATTTAACTCCTCAACAAATTGAGGATTATGTTGCCAACAGATTAACTAATGAGCAAATGCATTTGGTTGAAAAGCATATGCTTAATTGTGAATTTTGTGAAGCAGCTGTTGAGGGTGTAACCGAAAGCGGTTTGCCTTTTGGGTTTCATGATGATGTTGAAATTTTAAAAACTAGAGTTGAAAACAGAGCCCAAGAAAACCGAAAAAAGATAATTCCGTTTTGGCAATTGGGCATTGCCGCTTCAGTTTTGGTAATTATTGGAGTGGGTAGCTTTTTAATTTTTGGAGGCAAAACCCAAACTCCAGAAATTAAGTTGGCCGAGAAGAAAGTAGAAACCAAACAAGAGCTAAAACAAGAAATTGAAACCGATTCCACTACTTTAAAAACCGAGGCAAAGATTACCGATAGTGTTGAAGTTGAAGAAAAAAATACAAAAGTACACAGCTTTTTAGTTGCAGAGAATAATGCATTAACCAATAGTTATACTTCAGGTTCACCTGCAACTTCAAGTGCCAATGCAAGTTACACTGCTCCAGCCCAAGTAGTTTTTGATAGTGATATTTCTTCCACAACAAGTTTTACTTTAACCGAAGAATTAGCAATATTAGATGAGCCTGCTGAAACAACTGAAGAGTCTGAAATAATGGAGAAGGATGAATCAGTAGTTGTTGAAGAGGAAGCTCAACTTAATAAAATAACAGGTAAAGTTTTAACCACTTCGGGTGAGCCAATTCCTTTTGCCAATGTGTTAGATTTAACCGATAATTCGGGAACAGTAACCGATTTTGAAGGCAATTTTGTCCTCAACTCAGTGGTAGATTCACCAAAAATTAAGGTAAATTATTTGGGTTTTAAAACCGAAGAGGTTTTGGCTGCAGCAGAGCAACCTTTAAACATTACCTTAAAAGAAGATGCTGTAGCATTAAATGAAGTTCAGGTTATTTCTGCAAAATCAATAAAAAATAGAACTTCTAGTTTAAGTGTAGAAGCCGATATTTTGCAATCACTTCCTGCAAAAAAAATAGAAAGCGCAACACCTACTGCTCCTGCACCAGTAGACGGTTATGCTGTATTTAATCAGTATATTAAGAAAAACGCCAAATTAACTGAAGAGGCCAAAGCCAACAACATAAGTGGAGTTGTAATGCTAAGTTTTAAAATAGATAATGATGGAAAACCCAAAAGCATTAAGGTTGAAAAAAGCTTGGGTTATGGTTTAGATGAGCAATTAATAGATTTAATCGAAAACGGACCCAAATGGACAACAACCTCCAACGAAAGAGTAGAGTATGGGTTTGAGTTTAAATAGAATTATTGTTTCTATTTCACTTTGTCAATTCTGGTAAAAAATATAAATAAAACAAAAAAAGTCTGCTCAATTTAATGAACAGACTTTTAAGATGGTGTGGGTGGAGGGACTTCCATCAGTCGTTCCCCCTTCTGGACAGGCTTCTCGTCCTTTACATTTTTATTTCGCTTTGCTCCAAAAAAAAGCCTCTCCAACAAGTTGAAGAGGCTCCCTTACGTTGTGCGGGTGAAGGGACTCGAACCCCCAAGCCGCGAAGCACTAGATCCTAAGTCTAGCGTGTCTACCAATTTCACCACACCCGCAAGAACTTTCCCCGAAAGGGGCTGCAAATATAGATTTTATTTCAAAATTGATGGGTTTTGAATAAAAATTAATATGATTCAAATTGCTCAAAAAATAGATGTGAATTTTTCTCCTTAGCGCTTACCTTTCTTACCCATATTGGTTAGTTTTACATCCAAATATTTTTTATGAAAAGTATTAAACCAGGTGATATTCCGGTACCCGCATTTCATGGTTATTTGTTGGGAGCAGTTGGGCCAAGACCAATTGCCTTTGCTAGTACAATAGATGAAAACGGAAACCGAAACTTGAGTCCGTTTAGTTTTTTTAATGTTTTTGGCGCCAACCCTCCTATTGCTATTTTTTCTCCTGCCCGAAGGGTTAGAAATAATACCACAAAGCATACTTTAGAGAATGCCAAGCTTACCAAAGAAGTTGTAATTAACATCGTAAACTACAATATGGTTGAGCAAATGAGCTTGGCAAGTACCGAATATCCTGAAGGTGTAGATGAGTTTGTAAAGTCAGGTTTTACACCTATTGAAAGTGAATTGGTAAAACCATTTAGGGTTAAAGAATCGCCGGTACAGTTAGAATGTATCGTAAAAGAAATAGTTGAAACAGGAACCGAAGGTGGAGCAGGAAACTTGGTAATTTGTGAAGTAGTTATGCTTCATGTTAGCGAGGAGGTTTTAGATGAAAACGGAAAAATTGATACCCAAAAAATAGATTTGGTTGGCAGGCTAGGAGGAGACTGGTATGTAAGAGCCCATGGTGATGCTTTGTTTGAAGTGGAAAAACCTATTAGAAATTTAGGTATTGGCGTTGATCAAATTCCTGAAGATATTAGGTTAAGCAATATTTTAACTGGAAACGATTTAGGTAAACTTGGTAACGTTGAAACCTTGCCTGATGAAACAGAGGTTAACGAGTATAAATTACTCGAGCTTTCTGATTTGTTTAAAGAATTAGAAGATGAACCTGCCATGTTAGAACAAAAACTACATGAATTAGCCCACGAAAAACTATTAAAAGGAGAAGTAGAAGATGCTTGGAAAACCCTTTTGACTTTTAATAATTAAAAACCAAAAATTCACCCGAAAAAGCGTAATGAAGTCGGGCCAAGAAATAAGAACCAAAATTTAACAACATATAAATTAGAATAAAATGAGTTTAGAATTAACCGGAAAGGTGAAAATGTTATTGGAAAAACAAACCTTTTCTAGCGGATTTGAAAAAAGAGAATTTGTAATTACAACGCAAGAGCAATATCCTCAAGATGTAAAATTTGAGTGTATTAAAGATAAAATTACCCAATTGGATGGGTTAAATACTGGAGATGAGGTTAAAGTAGCTTTTAACGTTAGAGGAAACGAATACCAAGGTAAATATTACGTGAATTTGCAAGCTTGGAAAATTGAAAAAGGCGGAGCTGCCGCTCCCTCAGGAGGTGCAACTTCAAATAATTATCCAGATTTTGTTGAGCCAGAAACAAGCGACGACGACGGAGATTTACCGTTTTAATTCAATATGAATTTTTACGAAAGATATGCCGAATGGTTTAGGAGAATATTACCTTCTCCTTTTACCATTGCGGTTTTGCTTTCAATCTTTACTTTTTTTCTCGCATTATTTTTTACGCTTCCTAGCGATAAAAGCTATTTTCAATACAGCTTAAACCTTTTAAGTTTTTGGGAAAAAGGTCTTTGGACCAATGGGCTTTTGGTATTCGCCGTGCAAATGATGCTCATGCTTGTTTTAGGGCACGTAATGGCCTTAACAAAACCAATCGATAACATTATCAGTAAAGCCACAAGTTATTGCACTAATACTTCTAAATCGGCTTTTTTAGTTTCCTTTTTAACCATTTTGGTAGCCTATTTTAATTGGGGTTTGGGTTTAATATTCGGAGCCATATTCGCTCGGAAAGTAGCTGAGAATGCCAAACGAAATAATTACCAAATTAATTACCCCTTAATTGGCGCAGCAGGTTATGTGGGTTTAATGGTTTGGCACGGAGGGTTTTCAGGCAGTGCTTTGGCAAAAGTAGCAGAGCCAAACCACATCAAAACCATTTTACAACAAAGTAATCTTACCACTAGCAGTTTGGCGCAATTGCCAGAAAGCATCAACTACGGATTAACGGTTTTTTCTACCATGAATATTGTTGTGGCTTTGGCTTGCTTAACTATTATTCCGCAGGTTTTATTTGTGGTTGGAAAAAAATTACCTCCAACCAAAATTGAGTTATCCGAAGAAGGTGAGTTATTTCAAAAACCCATGCAAAAGCTTATTGGTGCTGAAAAGTTAGATCATTCAAAAACTTTGGCTTTGTATTTTGGGTTGGTAATTTTAGGAGGAGTTTTGGCTAAAATTTTCTTAATTGACAAAGGTGGATTTTTAGGTTTTTTTACGCCAAACAACATCAACTTTTTACTTTTAGGCTTAGGGATATTACTGCATGGAAATTTCAATAATTTTTTGAAAGCAGTTGATAGTGCTATTTCTGGTGTTAGCGGAATTTTAATTCAATTTCCTCTTTATTTTGGCATTATGGGAATTATGAATAATTCGGGTTTGGTAAATGATTTGTCAAACTTTTTTGTTTCAATTTCCACCCAAACCACATTCCCGATTTTTACCTTTTTAAGTGCAGGGTTGGTTAACTTTTTTGTGCCAAGCGGAGGCGGGCAGTGGGCTATTCAAGGACCTTTGATCATTAATGCGGCATTAGAAATTGGAGTTCCATTAAACAAAACCATTTTAGCTTTGGCCTACGGAGACCAACTAACCAATATGCTGCAACCTTTTTGGGCGTTGCCACTTTTGGGAATAACTGGGCTTAAAGCAAAAGATATTTTGCCTTATACCTTAATTTTATTCCTTTTAGGATTTGTGATTTTTACAATGGCCCTCTTAGTTTTTTAAACCAGAACTCTCAACTGCTTTTTGGTTTCTGAGTTTGCATAGGTTTTCTTTATAGGCAAACCATTTCTCACTAAAAAAGAAATTTACAGTTTTATCAAAAGGGAGGGTAAAGCCCATAAATGTTGCTCCCTTAATAAATCTTTTAGGGGTATTGGCCATTTTTCTATAAGCCACAGATATTCCACCGGTTAATTAAGTGTTATAATGCCAATGTCCGCTCGGCATAAATAATCCATCACCAGGTTCTTGAATAATTTCATAACCCTTAGCATATTTTAGTCCGGGCCATTTTTCTGGATATTTTAAGTCTGCCAAAGAGTGCGTATTAAAAGGAACTTGGTACAAAAATTTAGACTGGTCTGGAGGATAAAGAATTACTCTTTTTCGTCCATAAATTTGGGTAAGCAATACGTTGGAGTAATCTACATCATAATGCAACCTTACATCAGTTCCTTTGCCTCCCAAAAACATAAAACCTAAGTTTTTTAAAGGGCCTTGATTAAAAAAATGAGGACAACTAAAATCTTTTTTTAGGTCAGGATTTTGCTTGTATAAATCATACCTAAACATTCTTACAGTTGATGGTTCATTGCTTGCAATAATATCCAAAAACTCTTCGAATTTCATGCTAAAATCAGGCTGAACTGTGGTGGAGTAAACGTGTTGTTTTCTCGTATTATCAAAAACTTTAATATCCAGATTTCCCATGGTTTGTTTAAACCAATCGATGGTCCATTTTTGACCAGCCGGATGCATATTGGCTAAACCTTTAAGCAAAACTGGTTTTTGCAGAATAAAATACTTTCTGTTAAATTCAGCTAAAGACAAAGTTGATGCATCTTCAACTGCACATTGTAAAGGAAGATTCAGAATTGATTCATTTTTCAAAATTTCCCTCTCTTCTATGGTCGCCTCTAAGTTCAATTTTTGCTATTTCGTTCTTTAATTATTTCTGCTATTTGCTTGGCATGATCTCGGCCATTTTCAATAAAAATGGTTTCGGTTTTTGTGCCTGCCATAACAGTTCCGCACAAAAATAAATTGTCAATTTTTGTTTCAAAAGTATTTTCGTTGAATTCGGGTTTTAAAGCTTCGCTTGAAACATTTAATCCAATTTTTTGAAGAAAATTTACATCAGGTAAGTAACCAACCATCATAATAACAAAATCAGCATTAAGTGTTTCAATTTTATTAGAAACAAGGTTTTTAACATTTATTTTTCCCACTTCAATCGAAGTAACCATACGATTAAATTTGGTTTTTATTTTACCTTCTTTAATTCTATTTTGCAAATCGGGTATTAACCAATATTTGGCAGTTTTTTTAAAATCCTCACCACGGTGAACAATGGTTACATCAACATCATGTCTGTAAAGTTCTAAAGCAGCACTCACAGCAGAGTTTCCCGCTCCAACAATTACAACTTTCGAAAAAGAATATTTATAAGGCTCGTCGTAATACTTTGTAACATGAGGTAAATCTTCTCCAGGAATATTTAGTTTTCTAGGAAAATCGAAATAACCTGTTGCTACAATTACAAATTTTGCGGTGTAGGTATTTTTTCGATGAGTAGTAACATAAAATAAACCTTTCTTCTTTTTTACATTGGTAACTTCTGTATAAAGTAAAAGATTTGGGTCATAATAGGCAACAACCTTTCTATAATATTGCAAGGCTTCAATTCTTGTAGGTTTTACATTGGAGGTTGGAAAAGGCAAGCCACCTACTTCAATGTTTTCTGCTGTTGAAAAAAACACCATTCTTTTTGGGTATTTGTTTATTGATTCGGTGATGCTTCCTTTTTCAATAATCAAAACCTTTTTTATACCGCGTTTAATTAACTCAGCCGCTGCAGCAATACCTGTGGGGCCTCCACCTATTATTATTACATCGGCATCCATTTTAATAATCCCAACTTGGTATTACGCCTGGTACATACGGTGCTTTGGCTTCTTCTAATTCTTGGTGAATTTGATTGATAGCCTCATCTATTGTTTTTAAAGAGGATAAAACTGCTTTAAACTCGTCTCCCGCGGCTCGGTAACTATCTTTTTGAGATTGGGTAGGAGCTGAGGTAGAGTTATAAAGATACCAACCCATTACGCCAATTCTTGAAGAAATGGAAGGAGGTGTTTCAAACTCTCTTTTTTCTAAACTTCTATCACCTTGCATTTTTATTTTTATTTCATCCAATGCCATTTTTTGCTGATTAATTCTACTTAAAATTGCTAAGTTGGTGTTAGCGCCAAGAGCAGCACTTTTTAATAATTCAAGTTTTTTATCGAGTTCACCAATAACTCTATTAGCGCCAGATACGGCTCTGTTTAAATCTCTAACTTTTTGTTGGAAGGTTAATACCAAAGCTTTGTCTTTTTCTTCTAAAGTATTTAATCCTAAGGATGTTACTTTAAAGCTTGCTTTTTCAACTATGGTAGAAAGTTTTCCATTTTCACTTTTTTGAACCATTACAATATAATCACCTGGTAAAGCAAGTGGCCCGCTCTGGTCAAAAGCAAAAGCATCGTCTTTGTTGCGGTCTTTGTCTGATGCTGGGTCTAAATCAGAGTATCTTAAATCCCAAGTTACCCTTTGAATTCCTGCACTGTTTTTTCCTTTAATTCTTCTTACCACATTGCCATCTGTATCTTTTATAGTAAATAAAATAAAAGGACTTTCTTCTTGGTCTTCAGCGCGCAACTCTTCAAAAGTTGGGTATTTAACATCTGCACCATCTTTTATTAATTTTTTTTCTGCCTCTTGGCGAATATCTTTTTTGGTTTTTATTTTATCTTTTAAATAAAGAGAAAATGTTGCTCCAAAAGGTGGATTTTCTGCAGCATAATATGCATCACCCTGAAATGATTTACCCGATTGTCCAATTGGTGAAGATTGAATGTAAGCCAAGGCATCTTCAATAGGGAACATGTGAGCTTCGAGGTTTAAAATATTTTCGGTAACCGTTCTTAAAGGTGAATAGTCATCTAAAACATAAAAGCCTCTTCCGAATGAGGCCAAAACCAAATCGTTTTCATCTTTTTGAATTTCCATATCTCTAATGGCAATTGTAGGTAAACCGCCTTTCAATTGAATCCATTTTTTACCCATATCAATAGAAAAGAAAACACCAAATTCGGTTCCTACAAACCATAAATTAGGATTTACATGATCTTGAGCGAAACAATAAACAGAACCTCTTTCAGGCAAATCTCCTGCAATACTTTTCCATGTTGTGCCCTTGTCGGTGCTCATCATTAAATAAGGTTTAAAGTCGCCATTTTTATGGTTGTTAAAGCCGGCAAAAACTTCATTCTCTTTGTGTAAAGACGCTTTGATAAAGTTTACATAGGTTTTAGCAGGAACTCCAGAAAATGATTCAATTTTCTTCCAGCTTTCACCATCATTCTCGGTTACATGAATTAATCCATCATCGGTTCCGGCATAAAGCAAGCCTTGTTTTTGAGCAGATTCATCAAAGCTTACGATGTTTCCATAAATAGTAGTTGATTTGTTTTTTGCTACTGCATCAACACTCCATACTTTGTCCATCACTTTAAGTGAATTTCTGTCTATTCCTCTACTCAAATCTTCACTAATGGTTTTCCAAGAATTACCTCTATCTGTGCTTTTAAAAACCTTATTTGCACTGAAATACAGTGTTTTGTTATCGTGTGGTGAAATCAACAAAGGAGCATCCCAATTCCAGCGGTAAGCAGCTTCGCCTTTTGCTTCAAATGGTTTTATATCTGTTTTTTCGCCACTAGCTTTATCGTATCTAACCAACCAACCATATTGAGATTGAGCATAAACAATATTTGGATCTTTTGGATCGATTGCACTTTCAAATCCATCGCCACCATTGGTAATAAACCAATCTGAATTTGGAATTCCATTGGCTGAAATGTTTTGAGAAGGGCCTCCTAAAGAAAAGTTATCTTGGGTTCCTCCATAAATATTGTAAAAAGGTTTATCGTAATCAACCGCTACTTTATAAAACTGTGTAATTGGTAAATTGGCTTTAAACGCCCATGTAGATGCGTCATCAAAAGTTTCATAAATTCCGCCATCGCAGCCCATTAAATAGTGGTTTGAGTTGTTTGGATTTATCCACATGCAATGATTATCTACATGTTTGTTTTTTTCGCCTAAACCTTTAAATGTTTTACCTCCATCAAGTGAAACTTGGCAATAGGTATCCATCGAGAATATTTTGTTTTCGTCGTTTGGGTCCACGTACAATTCAACATAATAATTTCCACTGGTTTGATGGTCTCCTATTCTTGCAAAAGAAGCACCTCTATCTGTTGATTTGTAAAAACCACCGTTTTTATCTTCTCCTTCGATAGTTGCATAAACCACATCAGGATTTGTTTTTGGAATAGCCAAAGCAATTCGTCCAACATCGCCTTTAGGCAAGCCATTGGTTAACTTTTCGAATGTTTTTCCACCATCTATTGATTTATAAATAGCTGACTCTGGACCACCGCTTATATAGGTCCAAACGTGTCTTCTTCTTTGGTGAGCAGTTGCATAAACAATATTTGGGTTTTCAGGATGAATGTGAACTTCATTTACACCAGTATATTTACTGATATCCAATACATTTTCCCAAGTATTTCCATAATCTTCTGAAAGATAAACACCTCTATCACCACCATCGCTCCAAAGCGGACCATAAGCTGCAACGAATACTTTTCCTGGTGTTTTGGGATCAAAAGTAATCATGCCAATATGCTCAGATTTTTCTAAACCTATTTTTTTCCAAGTTTTTCCTGCGTCATCCGATTTGTATAATCCATCGCCATAAGCAACACTTCTTTGGTTGTTGTTTTCGCCTGTGCCTACCCAAATTGAATTTGGATTATGCGGATCTATGGAAACACAACCAATAGAGTAGGAGCCTTGTCCGTCAAAAATTGGATTGTAAGTTGTTCCTGCATTTGTAGTCTTCCAAACCCCGCCTGATGCAGCAGCTACATAATAAGTGCTAGGCATTAAAGGGTGAACAGCTAAATCTGCTACGCGGCCTGATGTAATTGCCGGACCAACATTTCTAAATGATAATCCTGAGAAAGTGCTACTATTAAAAAGAGATTTTTCCTCTTGGGCTATTAGACTAAAAATGATTGAAAAAGAAAAAAGAAAGGAAAATAATTTTTTCATGATTTTTTATTTGTAGAGTAAGAAATATTTTTCCATTGATAACTTCCAAAATTAGCTTTATACGCTGCAAAAACAAGGTAAAATGGATAAATCAATGTTGAAGCAATAAAGTTTGATTTTAAAAAGTTTAGTTGAAATAGGTTGATTATTTTTTTAAGAAAAATGTAATCTATTAGTGCTTTTGCAAAAAATAAAATTACAAGTTCGGCCAAAAGTAGTTTTCCGAAAAGGGTAAATAAAAAAGCCATTAGTAAACTTAAACTTGCAAGTGTTGTGGTAATAGCCAAAATTTTCAGAGATTGTGTCAGATAATTTTTTGTTTTAGAACCCCATCTAATGCGTTGTTCTAAAAAGTTTTCCCAACTATTTGGTAATGGAGTTAGCACAATTATTTCTTCTAAGCTACCAAATACAATTTTTTTACTTTTTTGAAGAAATGCTTGTACCAGAAAAGTATCGTCTCCACTTGGTGAGGTAATTTTTTCAATTTCTGATTCAACTTCTTCAAATGCGCTTTTAGTAAAAAAAATGTTTGTGCCATTTGCCATATTGGCTTTATTGGTTAAACAATAACCTATTTGAACTGATTGTAGGCTTAAAAAATCTAGAGCAAAAAATTTCAGCATAAAAATATCTGATGCTTCAATATTGGGTTTAACAGGCCCAATTATACAATCTGGCAACTGCGTTCTAAAAACTTGGTCGTAACCTTTAATAAACTCTTTTCCTATGGCCGCATCGGCATCTAACTGAATAATATTGTTGTATTTAACATTTGAAATTAGCTTTTGCAGGGCTTTCTTTTTTCCGTTTTGGCTTTCACCTCCTAAAAAGGTAATATTTTCATTTTCTTTAAACTTATTCTCAATGGTAGATTTTAAAGTTAAATTTCCATCAAAATAGAGTAGAATTTCATAATAGTCTTTTGGGTAAAATTGGTGAATTAAAGAAGTTAAAAGCATTTCAATTTCGAACTCCTCATCTACTACGGGAATAATAATACTGAATTTATTTAGAGGTTTTAACTCATGCTGTAATTCAGAGAAACTTAGATTTTTTAAATTACTATTTAACCCAATTATTTGAATTAAATAAGGAAGCAACAAAATAAAAAAGACTAGTGCAATCACTTGGGAAACAATTTAGCTCTAAATAGGAAAAGTACTCCAAAAATAGACGGAATTAACACGTTCAATAACCACAAAAGAAATCCTGCTAAAACGGCACTAGTATTAAAAAACATAAAAGAATCGCTTAACTTTAAATTAATTAGTTCACGTAAACCTAGTTCTCCAAAGGTAAAAGACGGGATAATGGTATTAAAATAGAAACTAATAGGAACGAAAAGCACAGTTTTTACATTTATAGTTGAAGAAAGTACCCACAATATTCCTATAAATTGACATGAGAAAATAAAATATCTAAGTACGCTTAATCCTAGTATTTTTAGTTTTTCGCGGGTATTATAAAAGTTAAGAACTTTTAAATATTTAAGTCCCTTTTTTACCAATTTATTTTTGAATTTTAAATTGCTAATTAAACCAATATTGAAATAAATAAAAACATATAATATGGCAATAAATATATTAAGTGCAGCTACATAGGATTTAAAAAGAAAGCTAAGAAAGAACAAAGTGACTAAAGCAAAACTTATAGCTCCAAAAAATATAGTTACAGTGAATTGTGCTATGCTTGTGAAAATTGATGCAACAGTACCTTTTAATCTGTAACCAAATGGAAGGTAAATTACTTTTCCTATAAATTCACCGGTTCTATTTGGCATTAGGTTCCCTATACTTAAACCACACAATGTTCCCATTATGGCGTTCGACAAAGAAATTGGAATAATATTTTTTACAGCTAATTTCCATTTATAACTTTCAACAAGCCAATTAATTGGCATTAAAAAAATAATCACAAGCAAGGTTATCATTTTACTTTGGTTTGCTTTAATCTCGGCAAAACTTTGAGCCAATTCTTTAAAATTTGGATCTTCTGTTTTTAAGATATTGTAAGTAATAACTAAGATTAAAAAGGCTAAAATGATCTTAATAAAAATTGAGAATTTTTTTAAGGATTTCCAATGTTTACCTTTGATTTGTAACATGGTTTCAAAACTAACTTATTGAGTCAAGAATCAATCATATTGGGCATAGATCCTGGAACAAATTTGATGGGTTACGGAATAATTAAAATTACGGGCAATAAACCTTCATTGTTATCTATGGGTGTAATTCACTTGGTGAAATATGATAATCATGCTTTGAAATTAAAGAGAATTTTTGAAAGGGTATCTGGCATTATTAGAGAATACAAACCAGATGAAATGGCTCTTGAAGCTCCTTTTTTTGGTAAGAATGTTCAATCGATGTTGAAGTTAGGTAGGGCACAAGGAGTGGCTATGGCTGCAGGCCTATCCTTAGATGTTCCAATAGTTGAATATTCTCCAAGAAAAATTAAGCAATCAATTACGGGAAGTGGAGCTGCTTCTAAAGAGCAAGTAGCAGCTATGTTAAAGAGTATTTTTAAATACAAAGAAACGCCACAACATTTGGATGCTACAGACGGTTTAGCTGTGGCTTTGTGTCATTATTACCAAAAGGGAACAATAACAGCCAGCAAAAATTATTCTGGTTGGGAGGCTTTTGTTAAACAAAACCCTAAGCGAACTAAATAAGTTGTTTTCTAATTTCCTCAGCGATATAGTTCATTTCCTCTGCTGCCAATTTTAATTTCGGCCTTGAAAAGTTGATATCTTCTACAGAATTAATTGGAACTAGATGCAAATGGGCGTGAGGAACCTCAAGACCAATAACTGCCGTTCCAATTCTTTTACATTTTATTACTTTCTCAATAGCTTTTGCAACTTTTTTTGAGAATATATTAAGCTCAGATAATAGATTATCATCTAAATCAAATATGTAATCTATTTCTTTTTTAGGAACCACCAATGTATGGCCTTTCGATAAAGGGAATACATCTAAAAATGCAATGCAGTTTTCTGTTTCTGCTATTTTATATGCTGGGATTTCGCCATTAATTATCTTGGTGAAGATAGACGCCATTATCTTGTTATCTCAATTATTTCGAATTCTATTAAACCACCTGGAGTTTGAACAGGCGCCAAATCACCAACCGATTTGCCAAGTAAACCCTTTCCTATAGGAGATTCAACACTTATTTTACTCGCTTTTAAATCGGCTTCATTTTCTGCAACAAGTTGGTATTTCATTTCCATACCATTTTTCTTGTTTTTGATTTTTACAAAAGATAAAATCAAAGCTTTTGAATCATCTAATTGAGAGCCATCTACAACTCTTGCGTTGCTTAATACATCTTTTAATTTGGAAATTTCCATTTCTAACAAGCCTTGAGCTTCCTTTGCGGCATCATATTCCGCATTTTCACTCAAATCACCTTTGTCTCTTGCTTCCCCAATTTGTTTAGAAATTGATGGACGCTCCACTGTTTCTAAGTGCCTTAATTTTTCCTTAAGTCTGTCTAGTCCTTCTTGAGTATAGTAAGATAGTTTTCCCATAAAACATGTGTTATATTGATAACAAAAAAAACAGAACCCCATTTGGAGTTCCGTTTCAATTGCAAAAATATGAAAATTATAGATTTATTCTTACACTAATACCGTGGCTTTGAAAAGGATTTCCTGGTTCAAAAGAGTAGTCTATACAAAAAACGCTACCGTTTTTATTTAAAGGTGCTTGAATTGTAGCCCCAAAAGCTGGACCAGCGAATGCAGTTGTGGTGGTAGTTTCATCTAAGATACCATCTTCATATGCATACCCACCTCTTACCATAAATATTTCTCTAAAAGAATACTCTAAACCAAATCTTATGATGTCTTTTCCAAACGAATTCGAAGTAAAAGTTCCTGAACCTGTTATCCTATGATCAGCTTTTAATTCTTTGCCTGTAGAATCTGTTCTAGTTCCTAGGTAGTAATCATAGGTTAAGCCCATGTTTAGTATCGAAGGCAATTCAAAAGCTTCAGTTCTTTGAGATAATGTGAATTGATTTCCGTTTAAACTTGTAGTAGTCGAAAAACCATCACCACTATACTTCATTTTTGGACCAACATTTCTTAGAGCAATTCCAAATTTTAAATTGTCTTGAGGGCCTGTTACATATCTTATACCCGCGTCAAAAGCAACACCTGAAGCAGATGTACTAGCTAGTGATTGGGTAATTGACCTAACAGTTAAACCACCATAAATACTATTTGAAAATTCTTTAGCGAAAGATAAACCCAAGTTAATAAATTGAGGGGCAAAGGTTCCAATTCCACCTTCTGGTTGATCTACAGTTGTTATTTGGATATTTCCAAAGCCCATAGACATTATACTTAAGCCCATTACCCCAGCAGAACCAACTTTTTGTGAAAACCCGAAAGCATTAATATTAATATCTGATTCAGAACCTCCAACCCAAGTTTTGCGTGAAAACATTATTTCTGTTTTATTAGTAAATGCTAAACCAGATACATTAAGTCTAACAGATTCAAGGCCAGTAACTGACGCTGAATTTGAACTTGCTAGGCCTGAACTTCTTGTCCATGGGTTTATTAATAGTTCTTGCGCTCCCGCTTGACCTATTCTATTTTTATTTCCTGCATTTGCTGTAATTCCTCCAAGTAATATTAGAAAAATTAAAGCTACATTTCGTATTTGCATTTTACTAGCTTTCTTTTTTAATATATCCATCTTAAAACGCATCAAGGTCAACCGGTCTCATCATCCCGAACCATTTCACAATC
>JABAYK010000103.1 GCA_018609045.1 Flavobacteriales bacterium | reverse complement strand
CCCAAACCTTCTTGGTAAGATTTTCCCATTTCGTAAGAAACAAGTTTGCCTAAAGATTCTTTGTGGTTTCTTAGCTCATCGCCAATTTGTCTTACTATTTCTCCTCTTTTCGGAGCGGGAACTTTTCTCCACTCTTTAAAGGCCTCTTGGGCTTTTTGTATGGTTTGGTTATATTCCTCTTTAGAAGCAACACCAACAGAGCCAATGTAGTTACCATCAGCAGGAGAATAAGATTTAATTACTCCCTCAGAGCCTTTACTCCAATTGCTTCCTGTAGAAACCCCGTTGTTAAAATCTTTAATGCCTAAATGTTCTAATGCCTCTTTAATTCCAAAATTATCTTGCATGCGTCAATTATTTGGGGCAAAACTAATGATAATCAATGGTGTTTTTTGAAATCCGCGCAGGCTTTATTAATAAACTTGCAAATTAAATTTAGATAAATGGGTTCGAAAAAATATAAGTATGGTTTTGTGCTTGGCGGTGGAGGCGCAAGAGGGTTTTCACATTTAGGAGCTATACAAGCATTAATAGAAAAAGCAATAAAACCTGATGTTATTTCTGGTGTTAGTGCGGGCTCAATTGCTGGGGCATTTTTGGCTTCGGGTTTAACTCCAAATGAAACTTTAGAGCTTTTGAAAAACAAGGGTGTTTTCAATTTCTCCAAAATTCATTTTCCAATAAGTGGTTTGTTGAGTTTAGATGGGTTAGAAAAAGAAATAGACAACAATATTCAATTTAAAAATATTGAAGATTTACCTACTCCTTTTATTGTTGCTGTTACAAACTTAAATGATGGTGTTATTGAATACAAATCATCAGGGCCATTAGGTAGAACTGTGCTTAGCTCTTCGAGTATTCCAATTTTATTTAAACCTGTTGAGATGAATGGAATACAATATGTTGATGGTGGAGTAATTGATAACTTACCAATTGCCCCAATTATTGATGATTGCGAAACCATTTTTGGGTTTAGCATTATGCCTATTTCTAAAATAAAAAGATTTGAAAATTTAATTCAAATTGCGCAACGGATGTTTCAGGTAAGTATAAGCAAGCAAGCAGAAAATAACAAAAAACTCTGCGATTACGTATTTGAACCCAAAGGCCTAAGAAAGTTTGATATTTTGGATGGCTCAAAAGCAGATCAGCTTTTTGAAATTGGGTATAACGAGGTTAAAAAAACTGAAATTAATCTTTAGTTTTTTCTGAATTATCAGAATCATCTTTCCCTAAAATCTTATTAATTTGTTTCGATATTTCAGGGTTTACTGAGTCGAGTTCTATTTCTTCCTTGTCTTGTTGGGCTTCCAATTTTAACTTTTGTTTTTTGTCATCTATTAAGGCGTATGTCATTAGTAATGATGATAAAATAATTACGTACAATAAAATTCCTGGGTCAAATGCATCTTGCTGAAAAGCAGCAGGAATACTAAAAAACAACAATATTGTAATTAAGCCCCTTGGCGCAATTAGAGTTAATGTTTTTACATTTTTACCAACAATGGCCCGCATGCTAAAAAACCTTGACATAAAAATAAAGCCTAGGATTAAAGCACTAATAATAAACACATTAAGGTTTACCAACGACTTTAAACTAATGGTCATTCCAAAAATAAGGAAGAAAAAAGTTCTTACTACAAAGGCTGTTTCGAGGGTAATTAATTTAAAATTCGAAAGGTTGTCTTTAATGGCATCGTCCTTTATATATTTTTCTAAAAAGCCCGCGAAAAACAATTTATGGTTGTTAAGAATTAGGCCAAAAACCAAAATAATAAGCAAAGAAGAAAGGTGCATTAGCTTGGCTAAGTCATACAATAAAATCAAAACTGAAATAAGCAAAAACAGCTTGGTTTTGGTTTTTATTTGCTGAAACAGCAGAATTAACAAATAACTTGCTACAAAAGAAACCAAGATAGTTACCACAACGTTTAGGCTTACTGTAGCGAAAAAGTTAGACTCTCCAGTGGCTTCCATATCGCCCAACAAAAAGTAGAAAGCCATAATGCCCAAAATATCTGAAAAGGTGCTTTCGTACACCATAAACTCGTGCTTATACTCATCGAGGCTTGTTACGCTTGGTATTACTATGGCAGATGAGATTATAGAAAGCGGAATTGCATAAAGCAAGGCAATTTGGTAATCGGTTGCTAAAAAGGCATTTATTAACAAGCTGATGAAAAACATACTTCCGGCCAATCCTAAAAAAGCAACCACAAAAGACTTCCAAATGATTGGCCATTTTTCTTTTTTCAACTCTAAGTCTAAAGCCGCTTCAAGTACAATCATAATTAAACCAACAATGCCTAAAATCTCTAATATGGGGAAAAGATTTAAAGTTTTTACCCCAAAAAAATCAAAGCTTTGCTGAACCAAAATACCCATTACAATAAGCAGTAATACTGACGGAATATTGGTTTTTTTAGAAATAATATTGAATAGATATGACACAATAATGGCCAACGAAAAACCTATAACAACGTAATATGGATTTACTTCTCCCATTAAAACTTTTATTTAAACTTGGGTAAGATAATTATTCTGCCAACAAATCTTCTGTTTGTTGAACAACAATTAAAGGCGCCTTATTGATAATTTGAGCAGCAACCTCGGTAAAATGCTTGCTAATTATTTCGCGAATATCGTTTGTTTGAGACGAAAATGTTGTAGATGCTAATCCTGAAAAAACCTCTTGGCTCGATTTGTTAAAAATGGTATAATGCACTCTAATTATTCTTGGATAGTCATCGTTAGAATATTGGGTCCAATCTACACCAGGGGCATGCAACAAGTCTAGTTGGTTTATAAACAAAAACAACCCAGCCATGTATTTTTCTTCGCAATAATCTAATACGTTTTCGTTTACAATTGTGCGGGCCATAAACTGACTTTGTGAGTTTGGATTGTTTACCAACTGACCTTGATCCATTCTGGTGCCTGGTTCAGGCTCTTCTTCGGCTTTTGAAACTTTAGAAACTAGTTTGTTATAGGTTTTCGAAATTTTTCCTTCGTTTTCATCTTCTACAGGGGGTAAGTCTCTGTTTTGGTATCCCATCGATTTATAAACGAAATACAAATCTTTGTTGATTTCTGCATCATCTGCATGAAACCGAATTACATCGTATTGTTCTTTGGCTGCCAAGTAAAGAGCGTTGTCTAAACCTAGCCTGTAAAAACCTCTAAGTTCTTGAAAGTTTAAACCATTTGCAGGGCCAACTTCTTGGTCTATTTCACTTCTGTAAAGCTTTGGCTCAAAAGGAAAAATGAGCAACTTTGAGTTAATGTCATGATAAAACAAAGTGTCTCTTCGAGGCTCTTCTTTTTTTTCACCCATTGTATTGTCTTGTGCAAAAATTTGCAAACTAACCAATAACATTAAACCTGCTAGCCATAACTTCATGCTTCAAATCTAGCTTGAATAAAACCCGAAAATTTTCTGAAATCGTAAACTTATCAAAAACCAAAGGTGAAGAACCTCAAGGTTTAATATCAAAAATACCTTGCAAAATTGGGGTAAGCCCACTGAAGAAAAACTCAACGGCAATTACCATCATAATGAGTCCCATTAACCGCATCATGATTTTATTGCCTGTGTCTCCCAAAAACTTCATGATAACAGAGGAGCTTCTTAACACCAAAAATGTAGTTAATAACACAACAAATATCGAAACTACCAAAACACCTTTTAAGCCCCATGTATTTGCATCTTGCATTAAAACAATCGAGTTTGTAATTGCACCTGGCCCACAAATTATTGGAATAGCCAAAGGTGTAATAGAAATGTCTGTAACATATTCTTTTACTGCATCTGCATCTATTTTAACGCTAGTTAACCTTGCTTGGAGCATGTCCTGACCCATCAAAAAGAAAATAATTCCTCCTACTACCCGAAAACTGTTAACCGAAATTCCAAAAAACTGGAATAAAACTTCTCCTGAAAAAGCAAATGCTATCAAAGTAAAATAGGCAACTAAAACAGCTTTTACTACTGTTGTATTTCTTTGTTTTTTATTCAGGTTTCCCGTCATAGTCATAAACACTGGCATAATGCTCAATGGATTTATGAGTGTGAAAAAGGATGTAATACACAAAAGAAAAAACGTTACGAACTCTTGCAAGGCTTAAATTTTTTGCAAAAATACGTAATAAAAACACCTGAATATTAAGAGATTAACTGCTCAATTACGGTTGGGTAAATTGCGTGTTCGAGTTTGTGGATTTTATTGGCCAACCCTAAGGTGGTTTCAAGGGGTTCAATCACAAAACTTTCTTGGTATATGATGTTTCCTTCATCGTAGTTTTCGTTTACATAGTGAATGGTAATGCCCGTTTCGCGCTCTTTATTTTTGAGCACCGCTTCGTGAACTTTATCACCATACATTCCTTTGCCACCATAATCAGGCAATAAAGCTGGATGAAGGTTGATGATTTTTTTAGGAAATGCTTTTACCAAAATTTCTGGAATTAACCACAAATATCCAGCTAGAACAATTAAATCAACTCGAAAAGCAACCATAAGCATTTGCAAAAAAACATCTGATGAATAGGTGGTTTTATCTTTTGAAATAAATACGGGAACTTTATAATTCGAAGCTCTTTCTATAACTTTAGCATTAGGGTTATTACAAACTACCAAAACAACCTTTGCTTTAGTTGAGTTTTGAAATTTCTTTATTATTTCTTCGGCATTGGTGCCTGAACCCGAGGCAAAAATGGCAATGTTCTTCATTTTTGTAATTTGCGTTAAAATTAACCCTTTTAATAGGTTTTATGGATAAAAATCAAAATTTCATTTCTTATTCTGGATTACAATTTTCAGAAGAACAGACAAAACTTAAATCTGAAGAATTTTTTGGGTTTATGAACCAAAGGCGATCTCTGAGAGAATTTTCTGATAAACCTGTTTATAAAGAGGTGATTGAAAACGTTATCAAAACTGCTTCAACAGCGCCAAGTGGTGCTCACAAACAACCATGGACATTTTGCGCCATAAGTAACCCTGAAATAAAATCAAAAATTAGAGAAGCCGCAGAAAAAGAAGAATACCAAAATTACCATGGCCGCATGAGCGACGACTGGGTAAAAGATTTGGAAAAATTCGACACCAACCACATTAAACCTTTCTTGGAAATTGCTCCTTGGATTATTGT
>JABAYK010000042.1 GCA_018609045.1 Flavobacteriales bacterium | reverse complement strand
AAATTTACACCTTAACAGGGCAATTAGTAATAGAAGTACAAATTCAACATAAAAAGACGTTGATTGACATTAGTCAACTAGAAAGAAGTGTTTACTTCTTTAAGTATGGAAATACAACTAGAAAAATCGTCTTAACAAATTAATTGGTAGGTTTTCAAACCTGCAACAGCCTCTTGTTTTAATTAGCAAGGGGCTGTTGTTTTTTTTACCGAGCCCAGCCTTCTTTCTCCAGCAATGGATCAAACTAAACAGGAAGTTATTAAGTCATCCTATTGCGCAAAACTCGATTACACGGTTAAAATGACACATTTTCATATCTCAATTAACAACATAAATAACGTGAGTTCGACGTAAGAAAGTGATAATTTTATTGGAAAAAAGAGGGAGATTTAGTAATTTGTAAGTTCAATTGATAAATGCAACACGAATAATTTAAACCGTTGCGGGACGTCCCGCAACGGTTTAAGACTAATGATTAAATTCGTGTTACTATGCAAAAATTCAAACAGCTTAGCCTTGCTCAAAGGTATCAAATAGAAATTTTACTACAAACTGGTTTAACTCAAACATCAATTGCAAAACAAATAGGAGTTCACAAGAGCACTATATCTAGGAAATTAAAACGCAGTATTCCTAAAAGAGGCAAAGGTTCTGGAGAGTATTCTTTTGTTTCAATATCAACATACATTACATAACGCTTTTTATCACATTCAGGGCAATTGTGCTTTTTACTGCCTTTTTCAAATATGTATCGGTGTTCTTTATTCATTTTACGGCTTTGCATTTTGATAATCTGTCTTCAATGGTTGGAGGTTTTTTTCGCTCATGGTTCCATATTATTTGCAATCAGAATTTCATCTTCTGGAGTTGGGTCAACAATAGCATAACGCTGAATTCCTGTAATGGCCATTTCATCTAAAATATCTACAAGGTTTTGGTAATTTGATGCGTCAGCAGGTTTATCGATTATATATCAACAATTATCGATTAACCAAATTGAAGCATTTTTTTTAAGAAATCGTAATCTCAAAAAATTACTTTTGTCATGCATTAGGTTCTTATTGAAATCGACATTTCAATTTGGATTAAAAGGGAATCAGGTGATTTGAAGTTTCAAAAATTCCTGAACAGTTCCCGCTGCTGTAAGCATCATTAAGCGTGGTCAATCTTATTTGTCACTGTTAATAAACCAACGGGAAGACGACCACAGGATGTAAGTCAGAAGACCTGCCTAATGCAACATAACCAATGGCTTTCGGGATAAAAGCAATTGATTAAAATACGTAAGCTTTTAGCTATTTTTTTAAATGAAATTGAGGGTTATAATCCTTTTTGTATTGTTATTGTTGATGCATACTTCGTTTGAAGGTTTTGCCCAAAAAATAGATTCCACCATAACAATTAAGCCTTTTGAAGTGGTAGAGAATAGATGGAATATTTTTACTGCTGGCACAAAAAAACAAAATTTAAAATCAACAGTACTTCTCGATGAGCCGACTGCTAATTTAGCTGATTTGCTTAACCAAAACTCTCAGGTTTTTGTAAAATATTACGGAATGGGAAGCTTGGCAACAACTTCATTTAGAGGAGGGAGTGCTAGCCACACCGCAATTCTATGGAATGGAATTAATATTTCTTCGCCCTTTAATGCATTAATTGATTTGTCATTAATTCCTGCGGGGTTTATGGATGAAATTTCTTTAAACTATGGAGGTGCAGGAGGACTTTGGGGAAGTGGGGCAGTGGGAGGAGCAATTCATTTAAGAGATAATCATCAACTAAACAAAGGAGTTTCAGTAGAAATTGGAACTTCAGTTGGAAGTTTTGGAAGCTTCTCTGCTTTTGCCAAAGCAGGATTTAGTGGTAAAAAATCATCACATAAAATTGGTTTTTTAAGTCAAAGCGCAGAAAATAATTTTGAATATTTTAATCCTTATTCAAATAAGAATGAGTTATTAAAAAATGCCCAATTAAAAAATCAGGCAATTTACTCTAGCCATCAGTTTTTTATAAATTCAAAAAATCACTTTAATATTTCGGCTTGGTTTCAAAATACCAACAGAGAAATTCCTCCAACTTTTATAGAAAAAAATAGTAAAACCAATCAGGCAGATCAATCTATTAAAATATCAAGTCAATACACCAAAAGGTTCAATAAAAAATTGGGGCTTTTTGTGCGAGGAGGTTACATAAACGAGTATCTAGAATACAACGATTCTATAAGAAGTATTTACTCTTACAATTATGCAAACAAAGCTGTAGGTGAGGCTGAATTAATTTTTGATAAAAATCAACACGCCTTTAATTTTGGGCTAAATGGGGCTTTTGCCGATGCGCTAGGCGAGAACTACTTAAGCCAAGGAAATCAAAAAAATATAGCCGCTTTTGTGGGTTATCGGTTTATCTCAAAAAACAAAAAACTAAACTTGGCCGCCAATGTTCGGCAGGCCCAACAGAACAAAAAAGTGGTACCAATTACTTATTTTTTTGGCGCTGATTATAAAGTTTTTGATTGGCTTAAGCTTTATGGAAACGTTGCCCGAGTTTATCGGTTGCCCGCAATGAATGACTTGTATTGGACTCCGGGTGGAAATAGCAACTTATTGGCCGAAGATGGATTCACTGAAGAAATTGGCTTTTCGATTAAACTTGATGAGGTTTTTGAGAAATTTTCATTTGAGAATAAAATGACCATTTTCAACCGAAACATGCAAAATTGGATAGCCTGGGTGCCCAATGGAGCTATTTGGTCGCCACAAAACTTTTTAGAAGTTTGGAGCAGGGGAACAGAAACTTACACAAGCATCTCTTTTAAAAGTAATAAGCTAACTGTAAGGCTTAATTTAAACACGAGTTATGTATTGAGTACCAATGAAAGGTCTAATGCGGCAAACGATGCTTCATTGGGCAAACAATTAATTTATGTGCCACTGTACACAGGCAATTTAAATGCTGAAATAGGGTACGATAAATTCAATTTGATATATCAGCAACAGTATGCAGGTTATAGATATACCACTACAGATAACGCCCAGTTTTTGTTGCCTTATAATATCAGCAATTTGGCCTTTGGGTATAAGGTTACCATAAAGTCTGTAATTCTTAATTCTTCATTTAAAATCAACAATCTATTGAATACCAATTACCAAATGGTGTTAAATAGACCAATGCCACTAAGAAATTATCAAGTCAGTTTAACTATTAAATATCGTAAAAAATGAAAATTAAATTTTTAATATTCGTGCTAGCTCTAGGCCTTTTTTCTGCATGCGAAAAAGATGAACCAGTTTATATTCCAAATTCTATAATAAGCGAATTAGGCGATGAAAAAGTTTGGGTAGTTAACGAAGGAGGATTCCAAAACGGAAACGCTTCATTAAGTATCATAACTAAAGATTCTGAGGCAATTCAGAACAATGTTTTTGATCAGATAAATAATAAGAAATTAGGCGATATTTTTCAATCTGTAGCGTTTTACGGAGAGAGTGCCTTCTTAGTAATTAACAACTCAGGAAAAATTGAAAAGGTTAACCGATTTAATTTAGAAGCAGAAGGTACCATTGAAGGGCTGACTTCTCCCAGATATTTTTTAGCAGTTTCTGAAAGCAAAGCTTACGTAACCGATTTGTTCGAAAAAGCAATTTCTATAGTTAATACTCAAACTTTTGAAATTACAGGAAAATTAAAAACTTCAGGATGGACAGAAACGATTAAAATGTTTCAAGGAAAAATATATGTTTTAAATGCTTCAAAAAGCATGATTTATACCCTTGATGCGGTTAACGATGTACTATCTGATAGTACTGAGATTGGTTTACCTAACCCTAACAGTTTCGAAATGGATGTTGATGGAAATATTTGGGTATTATGCGGAGGAGAAAGTTGGAATAATTTAAATGGTGGCCTTGTGAAACTTGATGGAAATTTAAAAAAGCTTGCAACTATTCCTTTTTCAAATCTTTCTTCAGGTTCACATTTGGTTAAAACCTTGGATGGAGACTCGCTTTATTTTTTGTATGAAGGATTAAAGAAAATGGGTGTTAATCAAACATCAATACCTTCAATAAACTATGTTGAAACACCAACAGGCGTAAACTTTTATAGTTTGGGAATTCAACCTATAACAGGAACTATTTTCTTAGGAGATGCTGTTGACTTTGTGCAAAATGGAAAAGTTTATCAGTATTCAGCGTCAGGTATTTTAAAAAATGAATTTGAATCTGGTATAAATCCTGGCAGATTTTATTTTGATTAAAAATGCCAAAAGTTTATGGCTTTGCTTTACAAAAAATTTTTATAGACTTTTTACCTTTAAACCAAAAAAGAAGGTTCGTGGAGCGGCTGGGCCATAAATGTAATTACTATCTCGGTTTTCCCCTGTATCAAAATCGTTTTGATAGGCATTAGTGATGTTTTTTATTCCGCCAAAAACTTCAATTCCAGACTTTACAAACTTTAATGGATAGGTATAGCCTACTTTAAAACCTAATTCTGTAAAGGGATTTGTTGTTTTAAACTCATCAGTATTTTGTTCGGGTGCTCCGGCAAAGTGAGCTATTTTCATTGAGCCCGTATAAACCATGTTTACAGAAGCTTCTAAATTATTATCACCTACATAACTTAAAGTTGAATAACCATAAAGGTTAGGTGTTCTTAAAAACTGTTTTTCAGGTGGCAAACCATCAATATAATTTACAGCTTCTTTAAATTCACTTTTTTGAAGGGTTAATCCTCCTTCAGCCTGAAATTTACTCATGTAGTTGACTCTTAGCTCAATAGTTGAGCCGTAAACACGTGCACCTGCTCCATTTCTTTTTTCAAAACGCTCACCAAAGGCATCTTCTCCCAAAGCCTCCAGATAAAAAGCATTATCAAGTTGAGTATAAAACCCTTCAAGGGTAAAGCCTGCAATAAATTTAGAGTTGCCTTTGTCGTAATTTACCGATCCTGTAATGCTATTTGATTGCTCTTGAATAAGGTTATCCGCCAAACTAATTCTCGAAACACCTCCGCCTGCAAAGGCAATATGCATATCAGTATCAAAAGCTTGTGGGGCTCTAAATCCTTTTCCCCATGTTAACCTATATTGTGTGGTAGATTTAGGTTTATACATTAAGCTTAACCTCGGACTCACAATGGGATTAGCCACAAA
>JABAYK010000152.1 GCA_018609045.1 Flavobacteriales bacterium | reverse complement strand
GCTCTTGGCAGAATTACAAAAAAAATTAGCCAAGGAGAGGTTAGAAAAAATAACCCGATAGCTAAACAATTACGAGAAGACAAAATTGAACTCACAGAACAACTAGAAAAATTATCTGTAAAAAAAGGAGAATTAAATCAAGAATTTAACATACTTAAACAACAACACACATCATTACAGAAGGTACTTTCTGAAGAAGAAAAGAAGTTTAAAGTTGTAGGGAATGACCAAAAGAAATATGAAGTAACCACTATTCTTCTAGAAAAAATTAAAGTTCTCACGGCTCGTATCAAAGAAGAAAAGAAATATGCACTTCAAAATTCAATCTTAATGGGTTTGAATAAATTAATGCATAAAAATAACTTTGTTTCAAAAGTAAATGTTCGCATAGAAGACGAAGTAATGGATATTGATTTGATTGACCAATATGACCAAATTATAGATAAAGACACTTTGTCTAAAGGAGAACAACAATTATATGCAACGGCTCTTTTAAAAGCTTTAGTTGATCAATCTGGGATTGACTTCCCCGTTTTTATTGACAGTCCTTTACAAAAATTTGATAAGGAACATTCAAGCAATGTCATCCAGCAGTTTTACCCAAGTATCTCTGACCAAGTTGTACTGTTTCCATTACTGGAAAAAGAATTGACAAAGAGTGAATACGAACTTTTAAAACCACATTTAGGCGGTATTTATTTAATAGAAAATCAAACACAAGGTTCTTCAGTGAGTAAATATCCAATTAACGAATTATTTAACCAATTTAACAAGCAACATGTTCTCTCACATTAAAACAAGTAAAGAAAATAAAGAGGTTGTTACCCTTTTAACTAATAAATTAAATTTAGGGGCAGAGAATGTGATTGCCAGAATTGCCTTAACCTATTCCTTATCTTTAGGAGAAAAGTTAAATATAAAAGATATTAAAAACTCAAGTGGTAAAGAATATTCAAGTAAAGTACTTTTTGGAGAGTATAAAGACTACTATGTTGGTATGACTGCTTTACACTACAATTTGCATATTTCAGACAAAGATTTACCTAAATACATAAAAATGCATATTGATGAGGGCCTCACATTATTTAATGATGAACTAACTTCTAATTCTAATTTAGATGGTTTTGAATTTTTGATTGAAAAAATAGATATATAATTTCAAAAAAAATAATTATTTTTTCATCTAATTCTAATTTTCTAACAACTCCCAAAAAGCTTTATCCTTAACCAATAATGGCTCGGAACCAGCAAGGTTCACAATGCTTTGGTGCTTATCAAGATTTTTAATTGTTTTTATTAAATTATCACGTTGGTCTCTAGATTTAATAGTAAACAGGGATTCAACCTCTTTTGTTTTTATTTCGTTTACTCTGTGTATTACCCAAGTCAAGATATAATTGGAATAATCATTTTCACCTGTAGAGAAGTGATTTAAAAATTGAGTAGAAAGAATCGTTCCTACTCCGAATTCTCTTCCTTCTTTTAGAATTTTTTTAATTGAGTTAAAATCTTTACTTAAAAAATTATCTGCTTCATCAACAAGAATCATCTTCTTTAGTTGTCTTTTGCTTCCTTTTATTTTACTATGCCCTTGTATTTGCATTTGTGAATAGAAGGCATCTAAGGTAATTGCAACAATTAAATTTTGAATTGATTCATCGTAACCTGAAAGATTGATGACTGTTACTCCTTCTAAAATTGAATACAGCGATTTTGTTTTTTCCGTATCTGGCTCAAAAATTTCAAAATCTTGTAAGTTTGAAATTGCTGAGTATAAACTATCATGAGCAACCTTTTCATCTTCCATATAAATATTACAAACATCACCTAAAGTTGGTGGAGGTTTAGTCCATGTATCTCTTTTACCCTTATGAATTCCCCTAGATGCATAAGCATCTATTATTACATCTCGTAACTTTTGCTTTTGAACATTTCCTAAATTAAAAGCATTTGAAATGGTTTCTTTAATATCGTTAGCCGTATGTAAAGGTAACATAGGTTTAGACTTAGGTGTCGCATCTAATGCCAGGGGGTTGTATGGAAGATGATAGGGTTCATAGACTTTTGCATTTGTAGCGTCTACAAAATCATCTTTGATGTAATCCCCTTTGTAATCGAAAATTAAAATACCCAATGGATCATCACCTATATTTTGATTTGCATTTTTGGTTAATTGGTAAATCAATGATTTTGTAAATTGTGTTTTACCAGTTCCCATAGTTCCAATAATTCCTGTATTGGTGTGCATAACCTTATCTGTATTGTTCGGCTTCCAAATCACTTCCTTTCCATCCTTCAGGTGTGTTCCGAAGAGTACTTCTATGCCTTCATCTGAATTCGTTGACGATTTTGCAGGAATTACTTTCTCAACTATTTCCTCTTGCACGTCTTTAATAGAAGCAACTGGTTCCTCAACTTCAATTTTTTCAATTGGTTTTGTTACTGATGGCGGTACAATACAAGTTCCATTTGGAATCTTCTGAACCAATAAATTCGATTTTTCAATTCCTGTCTCCGTATTATGGAATAAATCAATCAGCTCATCAATTGACTTCACCAAGTAATTATAGCCATCCTCTTCTAATAATTCAGCAAGCACATAATCATTCTCACGTTTCAGTTTACGCTGAATGGTTCCATTACCAAAATGGATCAATCCAAATGTACCATATACATCATCTAGTGCTGACGACACTTTAAAATTATTATTCAGTAAATCAGAACGGTAATCTTTGTAGATATATTCCCAATGTTGATTCCCCCAGATTTTGTAGAGCTTCATTTTCTCGGCGTTGGTAATTGCCAACTTAGCAAAGAAGTTGCGGTAGAATTCACCTAAGAAACCACCCATTGTCAAATGTTTACGTAATAGATCGGCAGTTCTCTTTCCTTGCTCCAACCCCTTACTAACAAGGTTAGACCCTCCTATCTTCAATTCCATTGGATACAAGTGCATTTGAACTTTGCCCTCACATCTTTCAATCCCTATCATCAATAAATCATCACTAAAAGAGAATTCTTTCGAGTGTAAGTTCTTCGCAGAGAATAGGCCATCAGACATTTTCAATCCAGCGCTCCCTGAAATTCTAAGAATTTCTTCCAAGGAAACAGGTACCCAAACTATATTTGGATGATGTAAGAACGTTAGTGAAGATTTGATTCCAGATAATAAACTAATTTTCTCCCGTGGAAATTGACTGTCTTGACGAATTAGCTTCAATAACCAATCTCCATTAATCGCATTAAAGAAGTTGATTACTTCAAGGGTGTCTTTTTTATCGTTGTGTTGAACATTGTTTTTTGCTAAGAATTCACCAACAATGTTTGCATACTGAGCTGTTTTATCAGATACCGTTATGGCATCGTATCCGCTCGAGTTGTTGTACTGATCGCTATAATGAATGATTACTAAATCGTCTTTTTCCTTGAAGAAATCCAAATCTACTTTCGGATCAATATAGGTAACCCACTGCGAATTCGTATATAAATTCTCTAACTGATCTTTTACTTTAAAGTCAATGGTAGAACAAATGGCTTTGTTGCGTTCAAAGTTTTCTCCACTAGCTACAACATTCACAACAGCATTGTAATTACATGCCAGATTCGTTAAGTCTGTCCGCTTAACCGGCATGTGTTTCGAACCAAATCCAGAGCGGTATGTCTCACCCATAGGAACAGAAGAAACATCGGCCATCAATCCATTCATGGAAATACCCGATTTAATGTCGTTAATCTTATTGCTATTACGCTGTATTTGATGGCGATCAAACTGGTAGAACGTAATGTGTGCATATTCATATGCTTCTTTCTCTTTTGGGAAGGGTTTTGTATAAAAGTTAATCTTCTCCAAGAAGATATTTAATAAATCTTCTTTTTCGAAGTTACTTGTCTTCAGTTTAACACCCATTCTCTCCTCAACATCTTCTACTTTATCATAGTAGGTAAGTTCTTCGAATTTTGAAACCAGCTTATCCGAACCGTAAATATTAATGTCTATTGGTAACAAATCATTCGGGCGCTTCGTCGTGTGTTTATTCAGGTATGTTCTGTAGTATTCAAAGATTCCTTGCACAACCTCTTTACAATCTCCAAGATTGATTACATTTAAGATAATAGGAGAGTAGTTGGATTGTGAGAATAAGAAATCAAAATTGTGCGTAAACCCTTCCAGTTTGGAAGTAATCAATTTGGTCACAAAACTCTTCGGTACGGATTGTTCCGATTGAAGATATTCTGTGTAGTACAACCATTCTGGTGAATTATTAGAATCAACCGGTGTATACACCTTACTATCGTTCTCTAAGAATGGAACAAGATTTGTAGGTTTCAATCGTTTCAAGATGGCATCGTAAACTTCTTCGTTACCTAATCGATCATTCAGGTACAATTGATAGGCAATGTTAATCGGATGCAGTGGAGAGTATTTGATCAACCCTTCATTGAATTGTTCTTTCACCACGCCAAGCCAAACCAAGTCTTTCTCTTCACGAGTCAGCGGTCTGTTTTCAGTAATCTGCTTCAGCTCATCTAAGTATATGGTAATATACTTCTGCGCTAAATGTTTCACCTCGTCTTTGAGGAAAATTAAACTTGGAAGACCATTATGTTCTTGATAATGCTCTCTCAAGTTATTAAAAGCAGTTTTTAAGTCATCACTTAGTCTAAGGTCTTTACCTCTTAGTTCATTGTCAGATAATTCTGTCCAATAGAAAGAGTCAGATTCAATAATTTGCTTTTCGAGCAATAGATTCTTTCTGAATTCACTTCTAACGGTACGCTTATTATTCCGAAAGTTAAGTGTTAAAGCACCCTCTTCGTATTCATACTTAAAGTTTGATTTGCTCTCTCTCTTTTTTCTCCATACTTCTAAACCAATTATAGGCTTCGGTGGTTCAGATTCTGGTTTAATAGCTAGAGGAACCGTAAGTCCTTCAATTGACAAGTTGAAAGGGACAATATCTTCTGTTATCGTTGCATAATCAACATGTAACTTTAACTCACATTGTTGATCAACAGCATATTCATGATTCGATTGTAAAGTCTCCTTGATCGGTGAACCAAGTCCTTCGTTGAAAACAAGCTCATCTGCCTCCTCCAACATTAATTGTGGATTCGACTTGTTGCTGATCTGGAAATTCGTTTCGAAATTCTTCAGCAGAAGATCCTTTGCTGGAAGGTGAAGAATCTTAAACTTGTATAGTTTACTTGTTAGTGGATCCTTATATTGCACAAGGCTAAAA
>JABAYK010000014.1 GCA_018609045.1 Flavobacteriales bacterium | reverse complement strand
TTGTAATTTTGACCCAAAGCAAAAGGGGCTGAATTTGAAATAGCTCCTGTTTGTGTTTTTGTGGCGTCTAACTTTCCGTTGATATAAATTTTCATGGTGGCACCATCGTAAACTCCCGCAATGTGATACCATTCATTGGCATTCAATACCCTTGTTCCGTTTAGTTTAGATGGGCCGGCACTGGTGCTTATCACAAATTGAACTTTGTCTCTATCAAGAGGAATACCATCTCCCAGCCTCATTAAGGTTGGGTTTCCAGATTCGGCTCCCCACAAAGAAGTTATTTGGGCCGCAGGACTCGCAGAGTTCATGTTAAATTGTGTAACCTTTACCCAACCCATCATGGTTAAGGCTGTACCGTTAAGATTAACCGAACCACAATTAACATAAGAGTTAGAGCCATTGAACTCCAACATTTTTTCTGAGCCTTGGCCAAAAGAAAAAGAGAATGTAAAAATTGATAAAACGAATAGAAATAATTTTAACTTCATGGTTAGTGGTTTATAGGCTAAAATACAAATATTTAAACAATTCACAATCAAAGTTTTGTACAAGTAAATCCTGCGGTTCCAAAGTTGGCCAAAGCATTATCAAATGTTTGTTTATCCTCATAATCGCTGTAGCAAATTTCTGAATCGTTAACTCCATTAGTGCATGCATAACAAACATCATTTACTGTAATTTGAATTGATGCAAAATCTTCTTTTTTCATTTTTTCAGACTGAACTGTTAAATAAACATCCAACAATCCTGCATCATTATAAATGTAATTTACCTCTTCAGTATTGTAAAAAATAAATGTTTGAGATCCATTTTGGTACTCTTCAACCTCCCAATTGTACCAAAATGCATTTTCTGAACACGACTTAAATTTTATGTTATCAAAAACTTCAATGGTGGTTGAGGGTGAAGTCTCAATGCATGCTGTTGGCTCCTTATCACAGGCACAAAAAACTAAAAAAGAGAGCAGAAATAAGAAGCTTATTTTCATTTGGTAAGTTTTGGCTAAAATAATTTTTAATTTTAAAACCTAAACCAACCATTATGCTCGACTCATTAAAAGAAAAAACAGGATGCCCAATTGAATATTGGATTGAAATCGTAAAAAAAACTGGTCTTCAAAAACATGGTGAAATACTTAAGTTTCTAAAAACAGAACATGGCTTTACCCACGGTTTTGCGAACTTGGTTGCTCTAAAAACAAGAGAAGCCGATGCCGGCTCAATTGATGACAATGTTTTAATTGAAAATCAATACAAAGGCAAAGAACATTTAAAGCCAATTTGCGATAAAATTATAGAGATAGTAAAGTCGTTTGGAAATGATATTGAAATAGCTCCAAAAAAATCAAATATTAGCCTTCGTAGAAAAAAACAATTTGCTTTAATTCAGCCTTCAACAAAAACTAGAATTGATCTAGGTTTAAAATTTAAATCCCGCCCTTTTGAAGGTAGACTCGAGTCTTCTGGTCCTTTTGGCACAATGTGTACGCACAAAGTAATAATTACTGAACACAATCAAGTTGATGATGAATTAACCCATTTGCTTAATGATGCGTATCTTGAAGCCATTTAAGATGAATAGGTTTTTTATAATTGTTTGTTTCTTTTTTAGTTCTTCACTTTTGGCGCAGGTACAAAAAGCAAATTCAGATATATGGGTTAGAGAAGGATACAAATTAGAAGTGGTTGAAAATAGCATTTCAACTCCCAGATTTATGCAAATGGATGATCAAGGAGTTTTGTATGTTTCGCTTCCTGGAAAAGGAGAAATTAAAGCCTGCAAAGACAAAAACAACGATGGCTTTTTCGAAACCATAACCACCTTTACCAAAAATCATACTCGGGTTCACGGAATGCATTTCGCGGCAGGGTGGCTTTGGTTTGCAAAAGATGGCGCTATCTTAAAAGCTAGAGACACCAATGGAGATGGCATTGCCGATGAAGAAATAGAGGTAATCAATAAAGATCAGATTCCAAGTGGTGGTGGACATTGGTGGAGGCCGGTGTTAATCCACAACAAAAGAATTTACACCGCCATTGGTTGTAGCGGAAATATTACAGAAGAAGTTGATTCAGAAAGATTAAAAATTTGGAGTTTCGCCATTGACGGAACCGACAAACAACAGTATTGCGATGGTTTGCGCAACACAGAAAAGCTTGTTGTTAGGCCTGGTACCAATGAAATTTGGGGAATGGACCACGGTAGTGATTGGTTTGGAAGAAAGATTGAAGAAAAGTACGATAAAGGCCAGCCTATTACAGATTGGAACCCAGCTGGCGAAATGAATTTTTACCAAAAAGGAAAGTTTTACGGTCACCCTTACATTGTGGGAAATAAAATACCTCGATATGAGTACATGTACAAAAGCGATATTATTGATTGGGCCAACAAAACCGAGCCGCCTGCTTGGTCAACAGGGGCGCATTGGGCGCCAAATGCTATGACCTTTTACAATGGCAAACAATTTCCAAGCGAAATTAAAGGTGATGCCTTTGTTGCATTTCACGGCTCATGGAATAGAAGCGAAAAAGGAGGCTACCAAGTGGCAAGAGTTTTATTTGAAGAGGGCAAACCGTATGGCCAATTGCCTTTTGTAAAATTTTTAAGCCCTCGTGGTGATGTAATTGGAAGGCCTGTAGATATTTTAGTTGAACCTTCAGGCTCCATTTTAATTTCTGATGACTTTGGCGACAAAATTTACAGGTTAACTTATGTCGGCAATTAAGAAGCTTTTTGGCTCTCAAAAATTTAAAGCCCTGTTGTATTTGGTTTTTGGAGCTTGGGCTTTTTACCTAGGTAGATACCACTCCTTATATGGTTTAGGGGCATCGGTGGTTTTTGCTGTTTTTATTTTTAACCTTTTTGCAGGGGCAGTCTCTATGTTTGTTTTTAAAACTAACGCCTCCTCAAGAGGATTAAATATTACGCTAAATATTGGTACTTCAATATTTATGGTTTTTGTTGTTGCTTATTACATCGATAACTATAAACCCACTGTGAAAATTATAGCCCCACCTGATTTTGAAGGGTGCGTTTATCTATTTTCTTCAGACGATGAGATAGACGAGGTTATAATAGACTCAAATGGAATTGGGTACATTGAGTTTGGTAAAAAAGCGGTTTATAACTTTTATTTTGGTGATGAAAAAAATAACGACGTTTTAAAAACAAGTGGCTATAACCAAGTAATGAATTTTAACGATGATACAACATGGTCTACCTCGATAAGAGTGGGTTGTTACGAGTTAAACAAAGAAAACATTTACCCTAAAGAATACCCCTATATTCAACCTAGTTGCCTAGAGTGGGATGAGTTTTCTTGGATGGTTAAACAAGGTTTGGTAGACACCAATAAAGTAAAAATTTATAGGAGAAAGTTTGAGCCCATTGAACTTCTCCAAAGAAAAAGAAATAGAGCATTTCGTGTTTTTTGGCCTACCAATTTGCAAACAGGAAAAGTTGGTGATATGAAGGATAAAACTATTTCGGAAAAAATATACACCTATTTTAAATTTAAATATGACACCACATCTCCTAAGGTTATTGAAAATGAACTTAGCTTTTCGCAGCAATTTGTAAAAGGAATAAATTATTCCCAAAAAAACTCGGGGGACTCTTGCGTAAATATTGTGATAAGGTTGCCAAAAACCAATTTGGATTTTACCAAAAAGGCTTTTAGCTCGTTTTTTCAAGAACCTAAATTTCAATTTAACAGTGATAGCTCTTTCTATGCAATTTCAAAGCCTATTTCTACAAAATCAAGAAAATATAAGTTCTCTATAGAAGAAAAAAAAGACTCCGTTTTTGTTAAAATAGCAGAACCGGTTTTATTACAATAAATACATTATCAACTCGTTAAGCAACAAAAAAATGAAACGAATATTATTTTTCTTCTTGGCTGTTTTGGTGTTTAGTTCTTGCAACAAATCAGAAAAAACAGACTATTTAATTTTTGGCAAATTCTATGGATTTTGTGTTGGTGATGATTGCATAAAAATGTACAAAGTAACCTCTAAAAACCTGTACAAGGAAACCTCTCCTGAATATCCTAGTAATGAAGAGTATAACGGAAAATTCAACACAAAAATTAACGATAAATTAAGTGTTGCCAAACCCCTTTTAAACATGATTCCTGAAAAATTAAAAGAAGAAGAAGCTTTTATTGGTTGCCCTGATTGTGCTGACCAAGGAGGTATTTATGTTGAATACAAAGCCGATGGCGAAACTTACTTTTTTAGAATAGACAACTTTAGAGATAATGTTCCTGAATATTTACACGACTTTTTAGATGAAATTGACTCTGTTGTTGAAGATTTAAAATAACCCTTAACCTTTTCAACATTTTGTCTAGTTTCGTTTACACATGAAACTAAAAACCTCATTTATTATTTCGTTTTGTACTTGTTTTTTGGCTTTACTAGCATTCCAAAACATTAACCCAAAACCTGTTTTATTATTATCGAAAACAGAAATAAAGCTTGAAAACACAGCTCTTTGGGAAAAGCTCTCGAGTGAAGAAAAGCCTTTTAAAGAGTTAGATTATTTACAATAATTACAATTTTTTAAAATCTCCTATAAAAGTGATGATGTTGTTGTTAATGGTTTACTGATTGAGCCCAAACAAAATGGAGTTTACCCTGTGGTGATTTTTAACCGAGGAGGAAATAGAGATTTTGCACCTTTAAATCTCGAAACTTTAATTAATTACACCAGCAGAATAGCGGCAGAAGGTTTTGTGATTATTGCCAGTAACTATAGAGCAAAAGATGAGTTTGGTGGAAAAGACTTAAACGATGTTTTAAACCTTTTTGATGTTTTAAATGAAATACCAAAAGCAAACTCTAATTGTGTTGGCATGTTTGGTTGGTCGAGAGGTGGCATGATGACTTATTTAAGTCTTGCCAATACAGATAGAATTAAAACCGCTGTTGTTGGAAACGGTCCTTCTAATATGTTAGAAGTTGCCAACGCCAGACCGGTTTTAGAAACCAAAGTTTTGGGAGAATGTATACCTAATTATTATGAAAATAAAGAAGTTGAACTTAAAAAAAGATCTTCGGTTTATTGGCCCGAAAAACTTTGTAAAACAAGTAGTCTTTTAATTTTAAGTGGACTAAATGACAACAGACAAAACCCAGAACAAGCGCGGGTTTTTACCAAAAAACTAGATAGTTTAAACTACAAATATGTTTTAAAAGAAGTTGAAACCGATCACTTTTTTTCTGACCAAAAACCATTTCTTCAAACAACTTTGGTAAATTG
>JABAYK010000064.1 GCA_018609045.1 Flavobacteriales bacterium | reverse complement strand
AAAAAGACACAAGATTCCATCCCGGTTGTAACTCGAGCGACTGTGTTTCTATATATGACATCTATAATGTTAGTTGACATTATAGATGACGTTATTGATTGAATTAATTGTTTTATTTAATTATGAAGATATTCCAACATAATAGTTAAAAGCGGCAGATATATGGTTGTCAATTACAGGAGTTACTATAGTATCAGTTACTATAGGATCAGTTATATAAGCCTGACCTATGTAACTTGAACCACCACCTCCACCTGCTCCCGCTTCCCAGTTACCCCCACTACTAGTATAACCTCCGCCGCCACCTCCACCCGTATAACCAGCACCACCGCCACCACCACCAGAGTCATTACCGTTCGGTTGCCCATTAGGATCACCATGACCCCCGCCCTTACCACCATTCGCAATAGCATTACCATCATTAGGAAAATTTGAGCCAGAATAAGCTCCTCTCCACCAGGAATTATCGGGTGGTTCACCCGCAGCACCACCATTACCATTAACATTACCACCATGACCAATAGTACTGAGGTTCCCTGTAGAAGTTGCTGTTCCATCAGAACCGGAATTATTATTTACACCACCACTACCACCACTACCAGGATTACTATTATTATTGTTACCTCCACCACCTCCTCCACCTCCTGCTATACCCAATAATCCTACCAAACCGCCACCGTAAGTATAGACAGCTACCGAAGCAGCCTCTCCACCTCGACCTCCATTTTTATTTGTTGATTTTGATGCTTTATAACCACCTCTTCCACCTTGGCCAACACTAAAATAAAATATTAACGTTTTTCCACCCAAATAACTTTGATGTATAGTTGCGTGTATCTTTCCAAAAGCTCCACCACCCTCTGTTCCATTTTCACCACTTAATTTTACTCGTACAGTTCCTGTTCCAATTGGTATAGGAAAATAATATTCACCCGAAGTACCTTGACTTGTATAAACATCTGAAAAATCAACTTTTAAAATTTTTGTTGAATCATGTTTTCCAATAGTTGTAGTAATATCCGAACCATTATTGACTATAATACCATTAGCACTATAATATGGTCCTGTAAATTCAGTTGGTGCTGAACCGATCGTGGATTCGGAAAGGTCAGTCTTTACTTTAGTTGCAAAATTAGTCAATATACTATTTGTATCAACTATCTTATTGTCATCATCAATAAAAAGATATCCGTATGTAGAAGATATTGTAGCTTCAACAGTAATACCATTTGTAGTATCTGTTGTTGTAGTTATACTAATATCGTGACTATTAATATTTTGATGATTGCTCAATATGTTTTTCGCATTAGTTATTAAAGTAGTAAGATCTGCAAGAGAACCTGATACGAAATTATTTATTGCGTATTTGATAATAGTTTCATATACACTTGGAGTTTCCGGTTCGGGTTCGGGTTCCGGTTCGGGTTCGGGTTCCGGTTCGGGTTCCGGTTCGGGTTCCGGCTCAGGTTCGGGTTCCGGTTCGGGTTCCGGTTCAGGTGGAAGAGTGCATGTTGTATCATATACAAAATAATCCTTTTCCACAACAATATTCAATATATCGCTTAAAAATACGCCCACATTGCTATCAAATATTGGTGGGCTGGTGGTTCCATCATAGAGTGTGCATGTTTTTAACCCCGTTCCGACATCTGACTCTGTGAGATATTTTCCAAGTGTTTGATCGCTCAGGGTACTAATATAACTGACGCCATATTCTTCAAGATTAAAATCATGGTCGTATAGTTCTTTATACGGTACTCCATTGTCTATAATTCGCCCAAATGTTTGGTTACCGTAACCATCAAATAATGCGGTATCTTTTAATATACTATATATCTTTTCAAAACCTTTTACAGATGATGATGATTGAATATCTGAAGTCCCATATATGAACTGATTTTGATTATCCCGTGCTTCAAAGACTAAATCGGAAGAAGATAACTCGTTATAAAAAAATCCAGATACGACAAGTTTCAATGTAATTTCAATCTCATCAGGACTCGGGGTGATACTATTATTGTTTGAGTCTGTATACTCATAATCTGAAATAGATTTTACTTCCAGTAAAATAATACCATTATGATAAAAAATAATATCATCAGTAATCGCTTCAATCGTAAAATCGGGAGCCTCTGGTGTCCCATTATTTACAACCCTGATAGTATTGAAGTCCGTTTTTGTTTCGGTATCGGCAGAAATATTATGAATTGCGTATATCAGTCCGACTTCTTGAATCTTACTATGGAGTGGATTATTTACAGTAGTTCCATCACCCTCATTCTGAATATACGATATTTGTTGTTCTATAAAAAAACCAATCTTGTTTCCATCCATATCATCCTCATGTGGAATATTTATATAATATCGACCATATCCCAAACCATAGTTTCGTAGATTTATGTATTCGTCTTCACCGTTTAGACTTATATGGGGTAACCCATAACTATTATCATATACAAGATCACTTACTCTAAATGATGGAATTGGATCACGATTTACCAAACACTGTGTTCCATCAAATATTTCGGGTTCGGGCTCGGGTTCGGGTTCCGGTTCGGGTTCAGGTTCAGGTTCAGGCTCTGGTGGTTCGGGTTCGGGTTCGGGTTCCGGTTCGGGCTCGGGTTCGGACTCGGGTTCTGGGTTTCCTCCATCGGCATATTCGTCATAAAAAAGACGACCTCTATTATATCCAACAATTGTATCTTGTGTATTCAATATATTGTCATGATACGTTATATCGTATAGTTTTAGATGTTCATAAAATGGACCCCGAATCTTTATGTAAAACTCCCCCCAGTAGTATATCTGTGTAGTCGTAGTTGTAAGCACGCGGTAAATTATATGTGTTTTATCTTGATAGGGTATAATAGAAAAATTAATATCGGTATTATCATTGGGATTTACATAATCGTAGCCCAACGCATGGGCAGGATCTGACAATATAATACGATAGCTCCCTTCATTAATTGTAGTTCCGCGAACGGCATAAAACTCCTCTTTTATTTGACCTTGTCGTTGCGCGTCTGTGTCGGGATATTCACCCGTATCATCATTAAAAGCATATCTCCACGGTTGGTCATCGCCAGATAAATACGCTTTTAAAATAGAAGGTGATACAAGTGATTCACTATGCCTTTCAGGTTCGGGTTCGGGTTCGGGTTCAGGTTCGGGTTCAGGTTCGGGTTCAGGTTCGGGTTGAGGTTCGGGTTCAGGTTCGGGCTCCGGTTGGGGTTCGGGTTCTGGTTCGGGTTCGGGACCAGACTCATTTTCAATTACATCATTTCCGAATATTTCAAGATAGGTAATTTTTATGTGATTTCCTCCGATAATTACAGATGGAAATACAAGTTCTATACCATCGTATGCGATAACATTATATTCATTGTCATATGACACCATATTATCATTTGTGTATGTATCATTATTTACATTAATTGTTGTTATCTTGTTCAATTGTTTTTCATTTACTTGATCGTATGTAATCCCATAGACATCAATAACGGAAGGAAAGTTGATCTGGGAGTTGTATCCATGAATATTCACCCCTTTAATTGAGAACATATGTGGGAACCGCATAATTATGGTTTCGGGTCCCAAATTTCCATTCGGTAATCCGGATATGGTGTTGTAATTATAAAGTGACGACATGTAAAAATAATGGTTGTTTGACGGGGATCCATCAAACATATTGATAATACTGGAATTATTCGAATTTATAGAAGACACTGTAATTTCATAATCACCTGCCCCTGTTTCATAATATGTTACTGGTTTATTTATATTTATAAAAAGAGATAGGTTGGTGCTATTGACATCGTCGCGTACCCCATCGGTTGTTAAATTATTTGTAGGGGGTAACTTTACTGTATTACTAAGACGCGGTTCGGGTTCGGGTTCCGGTTCAGGCTCGGGTTCAGGCTCAGGCTCAGGTTCCGGCTCAGGCTCAGGTTCAGGCTCCGGTTCGGGTTCGGGTTCGGGTTCGGGTTCCGGTTCGGGTTCGGGTTCGGGTTCAGGTTCGGGTTCGGGTTCGGGTTGAGGTTCGGGTTGCTCTTCACTTGTTCCGGTGATTGCGTAAAGTATTCGTTCAGTGATGTCTTGATAAAATGAATCCTCCAGCCATATAAGAATAGAAAACCATTGACCACTCGATTCTCCTGTAAGGATATTGAGTGGGTCAATAACATTTGTCCCTACCTCCCAAAATCCCTCCAACGAAGATTCTCCGGCACGCATAACAACAATATTTTCTACATTGTTGCCTGTATTTGTTTGAACGATGTCGCCACGAATAATCTTTATATATAACTTTGATTTTGATGCGGTGGATCCTTCATACTTGGATATTATCAGTCTGGTTTGTTTGTATGAGGGCAAGTAAAATCTAAAGTGATCATATTGTTCTTTTACATTTGTCCTCACCATACCAATATCATTCTCAAAGAGAAATTCATCGGTGTTTGATGGGAAAATTTCGGTTGGTTGTATTTGGGTAGATGTGTTTCCAGATTCGACCCATCCATTGAAATCAAAAATTTCGGGTTCAGGTTCGGGTTCCGGTTCAGGTTCGGATTCGGGTTCGGGTTCGGGTTCGGGTTCGGGTTCAGGTTCCGGCTCAGGAGAAGCAGTCATTGCTACCACATCACCAATAAGTAGATGTTGGGACGAAGAGCGACCATCGTAGCTGATAGAGAATATGTCATTGTCTGAAGCATGAAGGTAAAACTCATAATATTTCCACCCGGGTTCTGTATCGGGTGGGGAAGGTTTTTGATAGAAATTTGACATTTGTTTGGAATGAACGACTGTACCATTTACAGAAAAATTCACGGATGCGGGTTCTGGATTTGGGGAGGCGGTGGGTGTATTATATACCAAAAAATATGCCGAAAAAAGTATTATCTTTTTAATTGTCGTAAAGTTTGGAATATTGAGTGGTTGGCTCAGCGAGACATTACCGCTTAATGCAATAAAGATATTCGTATTATCTAAAAAGGATATGGTATTTCCCATAAACTCTCTGTTGGATCTTACTAAATAAACAGATGGTGTGGCAACCTGAATCGTTGGGGTTTTTCTGGTCGTCCAACCAGTTATTCTACCGCCCAAATTTGTAGAAGAAATAAACCCTATATCGACTGTGAAATTTGGGTACATAAAATATCCATTTTCAATGAGACCTTCAGGTTCGGGTTGTGGTTCGGGTTCTGGTTCGGGTTCTGGTTCGGGTTCTGGTTCCGGTTCTGGTTCTGGTTCTGGCTCGGGTTGGGGTTCTGGCTCGGGTTCAGGTTCGGGTTCAGGTTCAGGTTCGGGTTCAGGTTCAGGTTCTGGTTCTGGTTCTGGTTCTGGTTCTGGTTCTGGTTCAGG
>JABAYK010000136.1 GCA_018609045.1 Flavobacteriales bacterium | reverse complement strand
CGAGAAATCAAAAAGTCTTTAGAAGAAATAGCCAAGTTTCCCAAAGGCTTAAAAATTCTTTTCCCAGAACATCATTTGTCACATGCCGCTTCTGCATTTTATGCATCACCATTTCAAGAATCTGCTATTTTAACCATAGATGGAGTAGGAGAGTGGGCTACAGCTTCCATTGCCTATGGAAAAGGAAAAGATATTGAAGTAAAAAAGGAATTGCCCTTTCCACATTCTTTGGGGTTATTGTATTCTGCAGTGACCTATTTTTTAGGTTTTCGGGTAAACTCGGGAGAGTATAAACTCATGGGTCTTGCACCTTACGGAAACGCCAATAGTAAACAAGTAGGCCAATACATCCAAAATCTAAAATCCGAAATCCTTAAAATCCAGCCCGATGGTTCAATTTGGCTAAACCAGAAATACTTTAATTATGCGGCAGGCCTAAAAATGGTTTCTGAAAGAAAATGGGAAAAGCTATTTGGATTTAAGCGAAGAAAACCGAACGAAGAAATAGAACAAAAACACTGTAACTTGGGATTGGCAATTCAAATCATCACCGAAGAAGTGATGTTGTTGATGGCCAAACATGCCCAAGAAATTACAGGGGCTAAAAATTTGTGTTTGGCAGGAGGAGTAGCCTTAAACTGCGTTGCCAATGGAAAGCTAGAGAAGGCAAATATTTTTGATAGCATATTTATTCAACCAGCTGCAGGTGATGCAGGTGGGGCTTTGGGTGCAGCTTTGGCGGTTAATCATATTTATTTTGAGCAAAATAGAAATATGGTATCGCCAGACCTTTTACAAGGATCTTTCTTAGGACCAGAAATAAGCAACCTAGAAATTGAAAATACCATCAAGCAGTTTTCAGCAGAAGCCAAAGATTTTGAAAACTTTGATGATTTAGCAATTGAAACAGCCAAATTAATTCGAGAGGGAAATATTGTTGGTTGGGTACAAGGTAGAATGGAATTTGGACCAAGAGCTTTAGGGAACAGAAGTATTTTAGGAGATGCCAGAAACCCTGAAATGCAAAAGAAATTAAACCTGAAAATTAAATTCCGCGAGTCATTTAGACCTTTTGCGCCAAGCGTTTTGTGGGAAGATTGTACTGATTATTTTGAACAAGATAAACCTTCACCTTATATGCTTTTGGTTCAGCCTGTAGTTGAAAAAAGAAGAAATAAAATTCCGGATGATTACGCTGAACAAAACTTGCGGGATAAATTATATTTCGAAAGGTCAGATATTCCAGCTGTTACACATGTCGACTTTTCTGCCCGAATTCAAACTGTCCACCATGAAACAAATCCAAAGTATCACAAACTAATTTCAGAATTTAAAAAACTTACAGGCTATGGCTTGATCGTAAATACAAGTTTTAATGTAAGAGGAGAGCCTATTGTTTGCACTGCAGAAGATGCTTACCGCTGTTTCATGCGCACCGAAATGGATTATTTGGTCATAGGCAATTATTTATTCAACAAAAAACAACAACCCAATTGGAACAACACAGATAATTGGAAAGAAGAATTTGTTTTGGATTGATTTTACCGTCACTCCGAGGCTTTGCGAAGAATGAGCAAAACGATGGAGTCTTATTAAGGGAATTCAAAGTTATAATTCAAATGATATTTACCTTTGAAATTAATTTAAACTATGGAATTCCTTTCTGATTTATGGGGCTTTTTAAAAGAGCGAAAAAAATTTTGGCTCGCCCCAGTAATTATTGTTTTGTTATTACTCGGAATCTTGCTTGTAATTGGAGGAGGTAGCGCAGTTGCCCCATTTATTTATACTTTGTTTTAAATTTAAACCACACCGTCACTCCGAGACACGAGTATTCGTGGCGATGGAGTCCCGATAAATAAAAAAGAAATAATAATAAATGGAAAAAGGAGGGTTTACTTACATTATAACTAACAAAAACATTACAACCTTTTATGTAGGGGTAACTTCAAATCTGAAAAGAAGGTTGAATGAGCATAAAAATAAACTGAACCCAAATTCATTTTCAGCTCGATACAATTTATCTAAGTTGGTTTATTTTGAATATTGGCCTTCCATTGATGAAGCTATAATTAGAGAAAAGAAATTGAAAAATTATTCAAGAAAAAGAAAAGTTGAAATTATTGAAAGAATTAACCCGAATTGGGAAGACTTAGAAAATCAATTAGATGAATAAAAATAGAAAGCTTTTGTTAACCGTCACTCCGAGGCTTTGCGAATCCCGAAACCTTTCGGGACGAACAAAACGATGGAGTCTCTATAAAGAGATTCCATCATTTTTCTTTCAGAAAAAATCGCAATGACGTATACATTAATATTACCGTCACTCCGAGTCAATCTCTGATTGATGATGGAGTCTCAATAAAGCAAATGCATAGTTTTAAAATGTAATAAATTTGAAACAATCAAATGAATAAAAAAGAACTCCAATCACTCCTTGTTATAGTCTTAGGTTTTTTAGCAATAGGCTATCTATTCAAAGTTGAAGAATTAAAGTTCATTGCCATTGGAATAGGAATTATTTCCCTAATTATCCCTCCAATTGGAAGTTTAATCATCAAAGGATGGCATTATCTCGCCTTAGGATTAGGTTGGATCAACTCTCGAATTATTTTAACCTTGGTATTTTACCTGTTTTTAACCCCAATCGCCTTAATTTCTCGATTATTTTCCAAAGACAAACTGAAATTAAAACATCCTAAAGACAAAACACTCTGGGTTACCAGAAATCACCTCTACACTCCAAAAGATTTAGAAAACCCTTATTAATATTAACACCGTCACTCCTAGGCTTTGTGAAGCATGGGTAAAACGATGAAGTCTCTAAAAAGAGATTCCATCATTTTTCTTTTAGAAAAAATCGGAATGACGTAGGCTATAATAGTACCGTCACTCCGAGGCTTTGTGAATCCCGAAACCTTTCGGGACGAACAAAACGATGCCCGCCTGACCAATCGGGCAGTGAGTCTCATTAATAATAGAACCGTCACTCCGAGGCTTTGTGAGGCACGAACAAAACGATGAAGTCTCTTTATTAAAACACCCATTTATTCAAAATTCCCAATCCAACCCTAACAATTCATAAAGTTTCCCAATTACCTTTGCCCTATGTGTGGCATTAACGGAATTTATGGCTTAGAAAACCTTCAAGACCCTTTGAAGTTAATCCATAAAATGAATGAATCCATTGCCCACCGTGGGCCAGATGCGTCAGGAACTTTCCATTCTAAAAATGTAGTTTTAGGCCACCAACGATTAAAAATTATTGATTTATCAGAATCGGCCAACCAACCTTTTCATTCATCAAATGGCAGATATACACTAGTTTTCAATGGTGAAATTTACAATTACCAACAAATAAGAAAAGAACTAGAAGATGATTTTGTTTTCAGAACCAATTCAGATACCGAAGTCCTAATCAATGCCTTTACAAAATGGGGAAAAAGTTGTTTGCAGAAGCTAAATGGCATGTTTGCTTTTGCCATTTGGGATGACGAAGCTGAATCACTTTTTTTGGCACGGGACAGAATGGGAATCAAACCCATTTATTATGCCTTTCAAGATGGAACATTTGTTTTTTCCTCTGAAGTAAAAGCAGTTTTGAAATCAGGTTTGGTAAAAAGAGAAATCAACCAAAATAGTTTGTACGAATACCTAAACTACCAAACTGTATATGGAGAGAATACCATATTGGATGATGTTAAAATGATTCCTCCTGCTTCATGGGTAACCATTCAAGACAACCAAATTGAAACAGGAGAATATTGGCAAATAGAAGCTCCCAAAAAAAGGACTTACAATTCATTTGAAGAATTAAAAGCCCAAATTGCCGAAAAGTTTGAAGAAAGTATCCAAAAAAGAATGATTGCTGACGTGCCTTTTGGCGCTTTTTTATCTGGTGGAATTGATTCTTCTATTGTGGTTGGAAACATGGCTAAATATAGCAGTCAACCAATTAAGACATTTCACATAAGTTTTGCAGAAGAACAATTTAGCGAATCAAAATATGCCAAGATTGTAGCCAATAAATTTGGAACAGAGCATACAGATATTCAATTGCATCCCAACGATTTGTTAAATCAGTTGCCTGATGCTTTGTCTGCCATGGATCACCCTTCAGGAGATGGACCAAATACATGGTTGGTTTCAAAAGTTACCAAAGAAGCTGGTATTACCATGGTTCATTCTGGATTAGGGGGAGATGAGCTATTTGCAGGATATCCTGTTTTTAAGCAGTTGTCAAGTCTGATAGAAAAAAAATACTTGTTGAGTTTTCCAAAATTTCTGAGAAAACTAGGAGGCAATGCTTTGAGACTGATAAAAAATGACGTTCAAGCAGAAAAAATTGCAGAAATCTTAACCTTAGACAGATTTGATTTAGAGAGTGCTTACCCAATTAGTAGGAAAATGCTATCGGATAATCAGTTAAGACAATATTTTGGAAGTGTTAAATTTCAAAATGGAGCAAAAAGCTATGTTCAAAACCATTTAAGTTATGGTCAATTAGGATTTGATTTACCATACTTGAGTAAAATATCGGTTGCAGAGTTGCGAACCTATTTAATCTCAACACTATTGAGAGATACAGACCAAATGAGTATGGCTCATGCCTTAGAGGTTAGAGTTCCTTTTTTAGATCACGAATTTGTAGAGTTGTTACTTTCTGTTCCAGACGAATGGAAAATGGGTAGTTCGCAAAAACAATTGTTGGTCAATAGCTTCAAAGGATTAATTCCAGATGAAGTGATTAACCGACCTAAAATGGGATTTGTTTTTCCTTGGGAAGTTTGGATGAAAAATGACTTGAAACAGTTTTGTGGGGATAATTTGAATTATTTGGAAAACCAACAACTATTCAACAAAGGAGCAATAAGCAACTTTTCAAATCAGTTTTTCAAAGGAAACCCAACAGTTACTTGGTCAAGAATTTGGCCTTTGGTTGTTTTAGGATATTGGATAAAAAATAATGGATAAACCAAAAGTTCTTCTTTTTATCGATTGGTTTTATCCCGCCTACAAGGCAGGTGGGCCAATAACTTCCTGTTACAATGCGGTAGTTGCATTAAAAAAATATTTTGACTTTTATATTGTTACTTCCAATACAGATTATTTGGAAGAAACACCTTTACCAAATATTATTTCAAATCAATGGGTTGAGGAAAATGGCTTGAATATTTATTACTGCTCAAAAAATAAGCTTTCTATAAATTTTATCAGAAGCTTAATAAAGAATCAGCCTCATCAAGTACTTTGGATTAACGGCTTCTTTTCATTCTACTTTTCCATATTACCTGCTTTTTTTGCTTTAAATAATGTTAGAACTATCATTTCTACTCGAGGAATGCTAAGTGACAATGTTTTACAATTTAAAGGATTC
>JABAYK010000187.1 GCA_018609045.1 Flavobacteriales bacterium | reverse complement strand
TAAATAAAAACGATAAAAAAGGATAATAGCACAAGTGTTATTAGCCAAACGTTGTACCCCATTAAAAGAAGAATATGAATGATATTAAGGAAATTACACATGCTCTGATTAAATTCAGAGACGAAAGAGAATGGGAACAATTTCATGATTCAAAAAATTTAGCCACAGCAATTTCAATTGAAGCTGCCGAATTAAATGAATTGTTTCTTTGGAAGACTATTAAAGAATCTGAGCAAGTAGAAAAAAATAAAATTAAAGAGGAGCTTGCAGATATATTGGCTTATTCATTCTTAATGGCAGAAAAACAAAAATTTGATATAAAAGAAATTATGTTTGAAAAAATTCTAAAAAATTCCGAAAAATACCCCATTGAAAAAGCAAAAGGAACATCAAAAAAATATAACCAACTTTAAGTATGGCAACTTATTTCTGTAATTGCGGCAGTAACATAGCAAACTTTGATTTGTGCGTTAAGTATAATGTTGCCGGGTTCCCTTCAACAGGTTATAATACAGGTGACCTTGTCTATTTAATTGTCAAAGAAAATGGTGTTTGGAAACTAGGGGCAAAAGGAATTCTAAAAGAGCCAACTGCAGAAAAGCCTTGGGATGATGCTGACGACTATAAATCAGCTTATAATATTAACTGGGAAATTATAAATAGAATTGAAATAGTTGAAACTCTACGAAAAATTTATCCTCCCAACTATGGATTAGCTATTCAAGGAAAAAAAAATCTCGATACCTTTCAAAATAAAGGTCCCGAACTAAAAAAGTCATTCAATAGCTATTTTACTGAAACTAAAGCTATTCAAACTAGTGCTAATCAAAAAACAATGAAAATGCAGTATTCCGAAATCTTATCAGCTATTAAAACCAAACCTTTTATCCTGTTAGCTGGAATTTCGGGAACAGGGAAATCAAGATTAGTAAGAACTTTAGCTTTTAAAAGTTGTCCAGAAATTTTACGGGACAAAGAGAATAAAAAACCTGGTAACTACGAAATAATTCCTGTTCGTCCTAATTGGCATGACTCTACTGAGCTAATGGGATATGTAAGTAGAATCAACGGTGAAAAATATATTAAGACCTCTTTTCTCCAGTTCATTGCAAAAGCTTGGAACCACATCAACACACCCTTTTTTCTTTGTCTGGATGAAATGAACCTTGCACCTGTAGAACAATATTTTGCGGAGTATTTAAGCATCATTGAAACTCGCCAAGTTAAAAAAAAGAAGATAGTTTCAGACTACCTAATAGCACGGTCAAGCTTTGAAAACGAGCATCTATACGACACCCTGTTGGAGGATTTGTTTTTAAGTAAAGTAGAATTCTCAGAAGGAATAGGTATTCCAAAAAATCTTATAGTTATGGGCACGGTTAATATGGACGAAACCACTCATTCTTTTAGTAGAAAAGTGTTAGATAGGGCAATGACTTTTGAAATGAATGAAGTAGATCTTTCAGCAGGTTTGGACGTTGAACAAAATGATTGGTCATATCCCCATGAAATTCTTAATGCTAATCAAGTTTTAGGTGAATTCACTTCAGGTGCAGAAGTTTACAACGAATCATTTAATGAACGAGAAGATGTTATAACGTTTTTGCAGAAACTTAATCAAGTACTTGAAGGAACGCCTTTTAAGATTGCCTACCGAGTTCGGGATGAGTTTTTAATCTATTGCTATCATGCCGGTCGGAATCATTCTACCGTAAATTGGCTAACTAATGCCTTGGATGAAATGACAAACATGAAAGTACTTTCTCGAATCGAAGGTGATGAAAACAAAACCCAACATGTCCTTACCAACTTATTAAGTATAATAACTAATGATTTTAAAAAGTCACATACCAAGCTATTGGAGATGCAAAATAGACTCCAATCTAATGGCTATACTTCCTTTTGGACCTAATGCAAATAATAAAAATAGAACATCCAGATTTTAATTTAGTAATTGAATGTAATAACCTTGAGGCCTCTTATCGTAAGGCCCAAAAGAAGCAGTCAAGTATATCAGGTGTAACATCATATAATGTAAACGAAGGCCAAATATCTATTTACAATTTTGAAGGAAAGAAGTTAGAAATCCTCAAATCAGAAAAAGCACATCCACTAATATTTGAAAATAAGGATTACTTTATTGGTATTACTTTCAATAATGGATTAAAAGTTATATACCCTCGAATTTTCTCCAAGGTTAAAGATGTAGGCGATAAATTTTATTACAGAGCAGAATTGGGTTTTTTAGCGGGAACAATCAATTTTGGTAATGATCTAGGGCATAGCCTATTGACGTTACGATATTCAATTGGAAGCGAAATCAAAGAAATTAACTTCAAGTTTGATGTATTCCCAACTAAGCTCGATTATCGCTGTGACTGCGACAAAATAATTGCTGATATTGAAAAGGAATATCCTTATTTGGTCCTAGATTTTCTAAAAAAAACATACTCAGCTTTTAACACAGGCAACTCACCAAATACAGACTTAATCTGGTGGCAAGTTTTCGGTGGTCTATATAATGACTTTATTAATTCTGCAAAGTTTATTCTCAATAGGCCGCATAATAGAATTATTGGACAAATTAAATATGTCAAGGCGGACAGAATACAGAAATGGACTCCTGCCCTTGAAGAGAAATATGCACAATTTAGGAATTTACCTAACAAGAACTACGGTTCAGAGTACAAGTCAATAAGTACAAACACACCTGAAAATCAATTTTTAAAACATTCCATTTTTCAGACTTTAAGCAGATTCAAGAGAGTTAAAAAATTCATTGAAAGACGTTTTGAGAGGTCTATTTCTTCAGAATTTAAAATCGAGTTAGCTGGAATTCAAAAGCAATTAGAAACTATTTCTAGCCATTCTTTTTTTAGAGTAATTGATTCCTTTAAAGGAATCAAGCAAGAGTCTTTGGTTTTGCAAAAAGCAACCGGGTACAGTACTATTTATAAAAGCTGGATTATGCTCAATAGCGGTTTGCAATTTATGGATGGAATCCAAAAAATTGAACTTAAAAATATTGCAGAACTCTATCAAATATGGTGTTTCCTTGAAATTAAAAATGTCCTTCAGAGGCTACTTGGCAAACGAAAACCCGATGATATCGAGTTGGCACATATTCAAGTTGATGATTTTGTTTTTAAGATTGAGAGAGGTGTAAAATCCAAAGTTTCATTCATAACCACTAATGGCGAAATTTTAGACTTGTTCCATGATTATTCATACGACACCTCAGAAAGGTCTTCTGTAAAGTCCTTTACCGTTAACCAACGCCCAGATATAGTTCTAAAAATCACCAAAAATGATTTGAAAGACAATTACGTCCATACTTATTTATTCGATGCAAAGTACAGACTAGCTTCCGATGACAAAGAAGATGCTCCAGACTTGCCAACGGAGGATTCAATAAACCAAATGCACCGATATAGAGATGCTATCTATTATGTAGATAAAAATCGAAAGAAACCAGAGAAAGAAGTAATAGGAGCATACATTTTATTTCCAGGTTCAGGAGAATTAGAAACAATCAAGAACCTAGAATATTATAAGTCAATTAAGTCAGTGAATATTGGTGCCTTTCCCTTAAGGCCAAATGATTATAGTAATAAGATATTAATTGAAGACCATTTAAGACAAATATTAGGAGCTGACACCGAAACTATTTTAAATGAAGTTCCACCGCAAAAGAATAGTACATATGAATCACCAAACCCTTCTGTATTAATTGGGTTTGTACCAACTGTTGAGCACGCTAATTGCTTTGAAGCTAATCAAGAACCATTTTATTATACAGGAAAGGCAAAACCGACTCGATTTGGTTTTAAAAATTTGAAATACTTTTCTCCTTACATAAAAGGTAAGGGACTGAAAAGTTATTTTGAAATATTGTCTTATGATATTGTTGAACGCAGTCAAATTAAAAATGCTCCTCCTGCTTCAAAAAATGATAATTCTGAAAGACTTTTGATATGGCTAGGTAAAGAATATGTTATTCAAAATGGTAAATTCTTAAAAATATCCGATGGATCAATTGGACAAATACCTTATCGATATACCTACTTAAAGCATTTAAGAACGCCAATTGATGAAAAGATTATAGTATTAAAAGTAAGCTAAATGTATTCCTTCAAAACAAAACGCACATTAACTGAGTTTGTCAATTAGATTGTTTTTTAACACCTAAGGTCAAAAGTTATAAAGAGAAAATAAAAAAACGGGGTACAACAACACCTATACGCAATACCCTTCGGGATACTGCGCATAGCCAAACCGTTGTGCGGCATACAGAAAAAAGCCAACGCTCGGTCAAGCACATTTGGTTTTTGCCAACGCTAAAATCCAACGCTGAAAAACCAAAAGAGCTTGCCCTTTCCCAACCCACGACAATACAATGAATAATTACACTGAAAAATAGTGAACTTTTACTATCTTTGACAACGATTTAACAAAACTTAGGTTTCAAATGAACCGAATAAAAGAAATTTTAAAGGACAAAGGAATTTCACAGACTTGGCTTGCCAAACAAACAGGAAAAAGTTACAACACTATTAACGAATATGCTCGTAACGTGAGACAACCTAGTTTGGAAGACTTGTATAAAATAGCTGACATTTTAAACATTGAAGCAAAAGACTTATTGAAAGCCAAAACGAACGTAAATGACTAAGAACAAACAATATAACAACACAACACAAACAGCTGAACAAGAAGCTAATGAGCCCCAAATTTTGGAGTTTAGTGAAAGAAAAAAATGGATTCACCAAGGAGAGGAAGAAATTTCTAATAAGTCAAAAGTAATTTCTCTATTTTCTGGAAGTGGAGGATTAGATTTAGGTTTTTTAGCTACAGGAAAATTTGAAATTATTTTTGCGAATGATTTTAATTATCAAGCTTGTGAAAGCTACACTCATAACATAGGAAACCATATAGTTTGCGATGATATAAAAAACATTAAATCTCTACCTGAAGCCGATATAATTATTGGAGGTCCACCTTGTCAAGGATTTTCAACTGCAAATCCAGCAAGATCATTTGACGACCCTAGAAATCAACTTTTTAAAGAATATGCAAGAATCATTAATGAAGTCAAACCAAAAATGTTTTTGATGGAAAATGTTTCTGGGATGGTTACTATGCAAAAAGGAAAAGTCTTCAAGTTAATAAAAAAAGAGCTATCTAATTGTGGCTATACTCTTTATGATAAACTCTTAAATTCAAAAGATTTTGGAGTTCCACAAAGTAGAAGAAGAATGATAGTCATAGGTGTTAGAAATGATATAGATAAAAAATTCACCTTCCCCAAACCCTCACACTCGGCTGATAATTATAAAACTGTAGGAGAAGCAATATGTAAAACACCTATTTCATCTAAAGACCCAAATCACAAAATTGGTAAACTAA
>JABAYK010000200.1 GCA_018609045.1 Flavobacteriales bacterium | reverse complement strand
GTTGTTTTTCATACATGTTGAGGTAATCTACCGTAATGTATTGATTTGTAATATTATTGTTAGAGTTTAAAATTACCCCATACCGTTCGCCGGGATAAAGTTCAAGTGTTTTGGCCAAAAACGGACTCTTTAATGCTCTTCCGTCTGAGGAGTAAACTAAAGCAATAACATCTTCAGGAAAAGTATATTTATCAATAGAAAACCCAATGTTGAGCAATCTAAGTAATGTGTTTTTTCCTTTTTGTAGATTAATTATCGAAGTAGAATCTTCAAATAATTGAGTTTTCTCTTTTCCCGAAAGCATAAAATGGGTAGGATAAAACTCGTTTAAGGCGCCGCCGCTCATGTAGTCGTCTGTCCAATTTTTATTGAGTTCAGAGCCTAAAAAAGTGTATTCATTTTCGAATGAAGGTCCTCCCTCAAAAAGCATCTTTTTATTAGATTTTGGGTAAACTATAAAGCTACCATACATGCCCATCATTAAATGTAGCGTTGTGGTTACATGGCAATGGTAAATGTAATTACCTGCATGTGGTGCAACAAAAGTGTACACAAAAGTATCGCCATGCAAAACAAATTGAGAGGTATGAGGCACTCCATCATTGGCCTGGTCAACATCTAATCCGTGCCAATGTATTGTATGACCTTCATCGCTAGGATTATAAACAGTTACCACTACAGTATCTCCTTCGGTTGCAGTTAGGGTAGGAGCGGGAATTCCTGGGCGCCCTTTGCTTCCTTCAGAATTTAAAAAACTGAAGCCCCAAGTATTGGTAATTTCTCCTGTGTACAGTTTATGAGAGCCATCCATCCGCATTAGCATTTGGTAAGTAACTTTTTGGGCTTGGGCCGAAAGTAAAATCATTAAAAACGCTATAGAAAATAGAAACCTTTTCATGGTGCAATTTTTAACATGGCAATCATTCCACCTGGATAATTTCCTCCAATAGTTACCGCTTTAAGATTATGGTCGTGAACGGGATACATGCCTGGTTGGTGCGGAATTAAAACTACCGTAACCAACTCTTTTGGATCTACAGGAAAACTGTCTTTTTCCCAACCAATCATTTCATTTTGTTTGTTTGATGATTCGATTATAACATGGTAACCATGAAAATGCATAGCATGAATCATCAAACCTGAATTTAATATATGAATTCTGATAGAATCTCCAACTTGGCCTTTTACCTCAGCCATGCTGTTAGACATTAAAGCTTCGTGGGTTATAGAATTGATGGTAAAAACATTGGGAATATAGTTGCTGAAATCTACGTTATTTCCCTTTAAAACTTCTTGGTTTAAAAGGTTATCGAATTCTCTTAAACTCCACAAAAAAGCAGCGCAATTTGGGGTTTCAAAAATTATGGCAGATGAAATACCAACGTACCTAAATTTCTTTTCTATATCGTAAAATGCGATCGATTTTTTTTGGTTGGCAAAAAGGGTAATAATTTCTTCGGAGCTTGGCGCGATGGTTATTTCTCTATAGTTTTCAAATGCAATGGTATGAGCTTCAGCAAGGTTGTTTTTTACAATTAGGTTTAAAGTATCTCTAGTATTTATTTTGATGATGGCTTCGGCGGTATCAAAAGTAGTAGAGAAGTTAAATTGATACACCGGACAAGGTTGGTTATCAAATACTAACGTTCCTTGGTTTAAATAAATAGTTTGGCTTATTTGGGTAGAAAATCCTAACAAGGGGAAAATAAAAAAAGCCAAAAACCATTTCATATTTACGAAAGTAATAGTAAAACGAATAAACAAAAATGCCCGCTACACTTTTGTGCAACGGGCATTAAACACTATGTCAAATAAATATGTTTAGGCAAATTTTAAAGTCATGTCAACCAAACGGCTAGCATAACCCATTTCGTTGTCGTACCAACCAACAACTTTAATTAAATCTCCGTTAACCATAGTTAATTCAGAATCGAAAATACAAGAGTGGTTATTTCCAACAATATCAATAGAAACAATAGGATCTGTGTTGTACTCCATAATTCCTTTTAAGTAAGAATCGGCAGCTTTTTTCATCAAACCATTTACTTCTTCAACAGTAGTTTCTCTTTTTAAAACAACTGTAAAATCAGTTAAAGAACCATCTGGAATAGGAACCCTAACAGCGTTGCCATCTAATTTACCGTTTAATTCAGGAATTACTTTTCCTACTGCTTTTGCAGCTCCGGTAGAGGTTGGAATAATTGAATAAGCACCTGCTCTAGCTCTTCTTAAGTCTTTGTGAGGAGCATCTTGCATGTTTTGGTCCATTGTATAAGCATGCACAGTAGTAATATGACCTTTAACAATGCCAATACCGTCGTTTAATACTTTAACCATTGGCGCCAAACAGTTGGTTGTGCATGAAGCATTAGAAAAAATCTTTACATCATCTGTTAAAGTTTCTTCGTTTACCCCCATAACTACTGTTGGAATATTTCCTTTGGCAGGAGCAGAAATTTGTACTTTTTTAGCACCAGCTGTTAAGTGTTTAGAAGCACCTTCTTCAGAAACAAATCTTCCTGTACATTCTAAAACCATATCGATTCCTAATTCGCCCCAAGGCAATTGAGCAGGATCCATGATTGAGTAGATTCTTACCGCTTTTCCATCAACAACTAAGTGGTTGTCTTTTACTTCAACTGTACCATCAAATTTTCCGTGGTTCGAGTCGTATTTAAAAAGGTGGGCAAGTGTAGCTGCATCTGTTAAATCGTTGATTGCAGCAACTTCAACATTGTCATTTTTTATCAATTGTCTGAAAGCTAGTCTACCTATTCTTCCAAAACCATTAATTGCAATTTTCTTCATTATGTCAATTTAAAAATTTATTCAAATATACTAAGTGTACTTTGTACAATTACTCTGTTTTTAGTACTTTTTTTCAAGATGCAAAGTAAATCTACCATATTGTTAATAAAAATGAGTGTTATCACTAACCTAAAATTTAGCAATCAATTGCGCTTTTACTTCACTTCTAAGGTTTCCTGTAAAAGAATCAGCTCCAGAGCCAAAAGTTCTTGGGGTTGAATAATAGGTTTGGGCATACCTAAGCGAAAGCTGAATTTTCTCGAAAACCTTATAATTCATTAAAATGTAGGTCCTCATGCCTTGGCCCGAATAAGCAGGAACCGTAAATTGGTAGCGCATGTCGTTTTCATAAGCATAAATTCTAGTATTGTAATTATCGGTTTCAAAAAGAGCAACTCGGGTTTTAAATTCAAGCTTTTCAGAGTAATCAAAATAAACATCTTGGTAAAACATAAATCCATTAAACATTTCTTGGTTTTGCTCAAATTTTCTCAATTCAAAGCGAGTTCTCATTCTTAGTTTTTTGGTAATTGTATAATCAAACTGTGCTCTGTATTGACTTAAAGTTTCTTCCGCCAATTGGGTTAAAGTTTCGGTTGAAAAGTTTTGTTGGTCGCTTTCAGTTCTGTACATCAAAGTCAAACTGTTTTTTCGGTTAAACCGATAAATTAAATTGCTTCCAAACTCAACTCCGGTAGTTGGAGCATCTTTTTGGTAAGAAATCCAAGGGAAACGGTACGAATCGTAATAAGCTCCCATTGAAATATTTTTTACAGGTTTAAAATCAATGGCTGTGTACAGGCCTTTTTCGTTAAAGTTACTCGACTTTTCACCAAAAGCGTTGCTTGTTCTACTTTGAAAATCTACTGGGTAGTCTCGGTACAAAACATTTACCGTAAACCTTTCATTTAAGTAACCTGAAAAACCTGTAATGTAGGCTATTGAACCATTGTTTGAGCGTGATACTTCGCCGTACAAATTGGTATTGTTCATCACCAAATCAAAATCGGCTCCTAGGTTTAACCACTCATTTGTGTTGTTTTGGAAGCTTTGATACAACTGAAAGTTAGGAGAATAATTGCCGCCATATTCTGTTTTGGCTGCTGTTGCGCCAAGTTTTAATTTACCAATAACTCCTTTAATTCTTCCTCCAATTACATTTTCACTTATCAAATCTTTGCTGGCTATTTCTTTAGGAGTTCGGTGCAAGCCTGAAGTAAGTAATGAAGAGAAACCAACTTCTGTTTCTAAAGAATCGGTTGATATGGTAGCATTGGCATCTACTTGTTTTTGAGAATAAAAAATTAAGGCTGAAAGTTTATCGCCGCCAATTTCAACAGCGCCTCCTCTTAAAAAGGTGTTTTCTTCGCTAGCGGTGTATGGCACAAGTCCTCTTTCGTAGCGCTTGGTTTGGGTTGGCATAAATGGCGATTTTCTTGTTCCAAATCCCGACCAAAATGTCAATCCTTGTCCTGCTTGAAATTGATAATCGCCTACAATTACATTTTTAACTAAACCAATATCTCTTAGCTGAAAGTGATAAGAATATAAGTCGAAACCATTAGGTTGCGATTCGCCAAATAAGGCTTCTCCTGGATCTTTTTCAGCTGTTAAACCTATGCTTAAATTTTTGCGGTATTTGTACCTGTATCTAATGTAGGTTCTATCTGGCGAGCCGAAATATTGTTTGTTTTCTGCCAACAGAGAATCCCTATTGGTGGTGTAAGCAGGTGTTTGTTCTATATTTCTAAAGTTTCTGATGATCAATTCGCTTCGGCCATATTTTAAGGCTTTTTTTACCGTGAATTTATTTTCATTTTCTGGAGGCTCAAAACTTACAAAAGGCAAAATAGATTTGATAGTTTGTTGATCAAAACCATCTATTTGGGCTAATTCGAAATAGCTGAGAATGTTGCCGTATTGTTTTCGATATCTTACCAATTCTGAAATTTGCAAAATATTTAATAGTCTTAATTCAGAAAGCTGTTCGTTGGTTGCCGTATTGATGTTAACTGGGTTGTTGAAGTAGTTGTCTAACTCATCAAAAAGGGTGGTGAAGTCAGCATCAGAAATATCACCATCTTGCACAATAAGCTCAACAGTTTCCTCAATAATTCTTGCTTTTTCTAATTCTGAATTGTTTTGGGCAATTACTAATTGGGTAACAAGTAAAAAGAAAACGATGAGGAATTTTCTCATTATTTGGGTTGGTAAATTAAACCTACTTGCGGACTAAAACCAAGTAATTGATTGTATTGGGCTGCCAAATCAAAACGCAAGGCACCCAATTGAATTCCGAACCCAAACGAATTTTGAATAGGCAAGGTAGAAAGCCCTGCGCGCAAATAAAACTTCTCTAAAAATTGGTATTCAAAAGCGGCTTTTACTTGTGCTTTTCCGTTGATGGGTTTGTCAATTTCAGCAAAAGTTAAAAGCTGGTCTGAGAAAGAATATTGAGCCCCTAACCTAAAAGTTGTTGGAATGGGTTCAGTCAAGTTTTTACTAATGTTAACTCGGGTTGGATTAAACAAGTGGCCTCCAACAAACAAATCTTCTGAAACTTTAACTCGAAATCCAAACTCGCCTACCAACCTTCCCGAAGTGCCATAATTTTCGCCAAGCCTAGTTTCAAAATAATTGAGCTGTAAACCCAATGAAACTTTTTCGTTAAATAATTTTGAAAAACCTAATCCATAGCGAGATTCTGCATAAAGAGAGTTTCCGAACCTTTGAACTCCCATGTTTATTACGCCAATATCAGTTGGCATGGCCATAGCAAATGCACCAATG
>JABAYK010000137.1 GCA_018609045.1 Flavobacteriales bacterium | reverse complement strand
CGCTTAATAGCAGCAGAACGACGATACTAATAGTGGCTAGATTTCGAGTTGATCGCAGACCAAGCATTTGCGGCCCAAGCTATGGTTAAAGCCGCAGATGTCCAGCATCACAAATCTTCAAAGCCGAAGGTCGCGAGTGATGCGTTGGTATCTTGCAAGTCGGATGAGACCTGTAGCGACTGGGGTTAAGCTAGAATCGGCATGCATCTTGCACGATTTAGCCATAGAATATGCAATCGCGGGGTGGCCCTGTTCGCTAGGAGCGTGAGGTGAAGCAGTGCAATCCGTTAAAAACGAGAATTAAGGTGATCAAATCTAGTTTTAGGGTAACGTGCTTTGTGACTAGATTTCGACGCATACGCTTGTTCCTGAAGTGGTCCTGTGCTGGCTTGGTCGGCATGCTGCTGCTGTTGCTGTGTTGCCATTGGTTGTGCCTCGCGTGCTGAAGCAGTGGAATGTGCAGGTGGGGGCGATCACGCGAGTGGAAGGTGGGAGCGTATCTAGAGCTAGAAGGATTTAGCTTCTCACTATATGGAAAGTGAGGATAGCATGCAGCTATGGATTTTACTCTGCTTGCGCCGACTATCGGTATTTTAGCTTCGTTCTATGGTTGGGGTGTTTTGTTACAGCGACTATTAGGAGTGCCTTTATTGCGCTTCTATTATCCCGCGTTCGGAATGTGCATGCTCATTTTTGTGGGGGGCTGCTTGAACTCTTTGGGCTTGGCGCAGTATTGGGCTGTTTTGTTGTGTTTTTTGATCGGGTGCGCTGCTTGCTTCTATGATTTTGGACGTATAAAATCTTCTGGTGGCTTCAAGTTGAGTCGATGGAGTCGGCCTGTGATCGGTTCTGCCATGATACTCTTCTTTCTGCTGTTATTTGTCATTGGGCACCATTCATCAGCATTAAATATGCACGATGACTATGAGAAATATTTGAAGTATCCAATACGCATGCTGCAGACGGGCACCTTGGTGAGTGGTTCCTTTGATGCATTAGGGTCTGAGGCATTGGGAGCGCAGTCTTTTTTGCAGGCGGTTGCTCTCATATTTGGTTCGTTTTCTTTTGTTAATGTAATTGATGCTGTGGTCGCTCAGTTTCTCTGCTTATTGGTCCTGTTGGGCTTACGTGAGCAATTGGGAGCTTCTTGGCTTGGCTGTTTTACGTTAATGTGAGTAGCATCTATACTGGAGTCGTTGTATTTTTGCTCTTGTTTGCTGCGCTGCTGCAAGCCGTAGATGAGGAGTTTTCGGGGACCTGGCGATTTTCGCTATTAGTGGCTTTGTGCTATGCATCGCTGGTGGTTTTGAAGACCTCATATGCCTTAGTTGTCCCTATCCATTTCCTTATTTTATGCATTGCTTGGTTTAGCGTGCAAAGGTCTGTGAATTGGCACGTGTGTTTCCGAATTATATATATCCCTGTGTGTGCAGTATTACTAGCCATGCCGTGGTTCCTGCTGCACGGGGATAAATTTTATGGCTTATTGCAGTTTGGAAATGTCAATGCAATCAAGGGTGTTCTCTCGGTTGGTGAGGCTACGTTGCCACGCTGGGCTCCATTTTCAATGGAGCCACTGTTTTATGGGCATCAAGTGGTTATGTTGCAGTACACTATGCTAGCATTGTTTTTGGCGTTTTCAGCCGTTTACTTTTCCAAAGACCTTTTAATGTCAAAATATAAGCGAATTGTATCTATTAGTATATCTTTGCTTGGATCCATTAGCTTCTTGTTGATGATGCAGTTTTTTTCGCCAAAGATGATGGGATACGATCCTACCTTAAGATATGTATTTTCATTTCTAGTGCCGAGTGCTTGCTTTTGTTTACTGCTGCTTTTTCGCAGTCAGCAATTGATCAAAGGTGTTTCTATTTATCAACTGCTGATGCGGGGCTTTGCGTGTCTTTTGCTGCTTTCTTTTGTCCCTTCTTTGGTTGCGAGAGTTGAACAGTTTTATTTGGTTGGCAATACTATGGGCGTGCCTGGTTTTAAATCGGCGCGCTATATAAATTTTTGTGAATGGCAGCAGAGTGATTTACTTGCATCTAAAGTGTTCGATTTACAAGGAATGATTCCTTTGGATGAATCCGTGTTGGCATGGACTTTGTTGGGCCATTTTCTCGATTATAGACGGCATCAAATTGTAGATGTGGACCCTGCGGGCTTAACTAATCCATGGTTGGGATTTCCGTTTAACTCGAATACCTCTGAGAAATGTGAATTTATTCGCTCTGAGGTAGGAGGGTATATCATTTGGCAATATGGTGGGAGTGGAATACGATCTGCTGCTAGCTTAGAAGAGATGGCAGGACATGACTTCCCGCGTCGCCGTGCGTTTGCGTCTAGAACCTTGATATTCACTCAATTCTTGCAGGAATTACGTGCAGATTCGAATAGAACAGAACTGCTATATGATGATGGCGTGATTTGTTTGATGCGTTTTCGCTAGCATGATTATTTTGTGAGCGATGCCCTGACCATGATCCATGGAAATGGGTTATATGATTTTTCTACAGTAAACCCGCATGTTCGAAGTAAGACGATGAAACGGTTGTAACTCCAGTGGTTTAGATGCCCGGGCGTATTACCTAGGTCTTTTAAATAAGAGAGTCTCAATATATTTAAACCTCGCCAAATAGGTTCATGGGGAACGGAAAATATGTAGGCTCTTGCACCCAATCTCGCCATCGCCTGTAAAGCGACCTCCGGTGTTTCTAAATGTTCGAGTACTTCGCAGCATATAATGGTGTCGCGGTTGTCCTCTAGTTGGTTGATTTCATAGACACTAATGCATTTGAATGTAACCAAGGGGGGGCAGTTTTGTTGGTTTTCCTGTATGAGTGTTGATGAAAAATCGCTTGCTAGGATCTCGACAGGATACCTGTGTGATAATTGACGTGCCAGTCTTCCTTCGCCGCAACCGATTTCATGAATGGAGCTTGGCCGAACCGCATCGAGTGCTGTAAATAATGCCTTGTCGAACTGTTTGACTAGTCTTCGTGAGATGGGATTGGCGAGCTGGTTCTTGTCGATTTGATTCCCAATGAGAATGCCATCTTCGGATTGTTTTTTATGTGATTCCATTTTGGGCGATGATTTATTCGTGGGCTTAATTCTTCGCTATTTTTAATGAATCTAGTCGGATACATTGGCTGATTAAGTAGCAAATGACATCTGCTATGAGCGAAGCGATGCGCATGATTGCTACACAGAGGAAGATCGCCGATGAAGATGTGCTATCTGCATAATGTAGCATAACTGCTTCACGCACACCGAGTCCCCCAGGAGCACCAAATGCAAGGAATCCGGCGATCCAAGAAAAGGCAATAATGCTGATTGTTTTATCCAGTGACCAATTCAGTTCGGGGGCAAACTCTGTTTGTAGAACTAAAAATAAACAAGTTTGTAGAATTAATAAGGCAAGGTAGTAGGCGATCGATTGAAGCCATGTCGCCCAATTGGTAAGAGGCGGCGGCCTTTTGTTGAAGAAATAAAATAATGTAAAGTAAAATAGATAGAGTATCGCTATGCTAAGTAAACTGATGGGGATGAGTAAATAGTTTAGTTGGCTTGATATTAATGGAGTCGATAGAACTAAGGCGAGAAGTGATAAACTACCTGCTTCGAATAGGGTACTGAAAGTTGAGGATTTATGGGCTAACCCCATTTTTTTAGCGTAGTAAAATCGACCGGCGAAGTGAAAGACGTTACCTGGGAGGTATTTGCCGATTTGTGTTCTGAAGTTTAGAAAAATCGATGCCTTAATGTTGGCACGTAGTGATGGATTTTGCAGCTCGATTGCTTTTGCCCAACCTAAGCCGAGGCAGGTGTTCACTCCGACCCAGCACAGTACAGCAATTAGGATATATCCGAAACTGGCTGGATTGAGCTTTAGTAATAGTTTAAGTGAGCTGCCATGCTGTGTTAAAATATAGATACAGCAGGCTAGGCTAAGCCCGAGTCCAAGCCCACGCAGCAGTAAGATCCCCTGTGCTTTTTTGCGCTCTGTACTGTTAATGTATTGATTCATTTGGCTGAAGTTTACTTTCGACTCGGAGCATTCGATAATTCAGTTTTTCTAACAGTCGACGGTTGACCGCAATTAAATCTACTATGATTGCAATCATGGCTAGTAGGAAGCCGCTGCCCATCAAGAAGGCGGAAAGGATTACAGACTGAATGTGGCCACTGCCATCACCAGTGAAAATGAAGTAAAGGTACCTCAGGCCGAGCAGAAAGCCTATTAGGAGCAGGCCGAATGCAGCTGATGCAAAAAACTGCATAGGGCGATAGATGATAAAGATTCTGAAAATTGTAATGATGGAGCGATAGACATAAGACCAAATGTTTTTGACTAAGCGTGATGGGCGAGTTTCGCCATTTACTCGAATGGGTACAGACGCAATTTTAATTCCATTTTGACCGCATTGAATGATGGTTTCTAGGGTATAGGTATATTCGCTGAAGACATTGAGTTGCATAGCAGCAGTGCGTGAAATCGCCCGAAACCCACTAGGTGCATCTTGTACATCGGTTCGACTTGTTGCGCGTACAACGCGACTGCCTAGCTTTTGCAGGAATTTTTTAATCGGTGAGAAATGCTCGATCGTTTGAGTCGGACGGGTACCAATGACAATTTCTGCGTTGCCCTGTAGTATAGGAGCGACTAGTGCTGGAATGTCATCTGCATTATATTGATTGTCAGCGTCTGTATTAACGATGACGTCTGCGCCGAGTTCTAGGCAGCGGTCAATCCCCGCCATGAAGCCTTTTGCTAGACCTTGGTGTTGAGCGAGTTGCACGATATGGTGGATTCCCAGGGATCTAGCCACTTCGCAAGTTCGATCGGTGCTGCCATCATCAATAATTAGATATTCGACGACTTCAAATCCGAGGATTGACTTAGGTAAATACTGATACGTGTCTGGTAGAGACGCTTCTTCATTATAGCAGGGGATTTGTATGATAATCTTCATATTTGGTGTGCTTATTTCAGATGAAAGTGTGTGTGTGTGTGGGCATGTTGTTTGTCCATATTCAGCGGTATGGTCAGTCTATTTTTTAATTCGAAGAGGTCTAGAACTTTTGGAGGCGCCTCCGATCTATATACTAGAATAAATTGAATTTTCGGATGCTTTTCGAGCCTAGGCTTATGAGCTCATAATAACAGGTCCCTAAAATATGCCAGTCGTTTGAAGTCGAGCCTGTTTGGCTAATTAGTCCGTAAAGCATTGGGGTGATTTTTAGCACTGGAGATGCGAGTGATGAGATTCCGTTCGTGGAGCGTTTCTTCCTCGGTGGTGAGAATTCGGTGCGCGGCTATCGCGAGGGTGAGGCATTGCCTTTGGATGATAATGCCAAGGAAATCGGCGCGGAGGCCTACGTGTTGACCAATGTCGAACTAGAACAGCGTGTGCTACCAGATCTTTCGGTGGTGCTCTTTTACGATGGGGTGAACAATTCGCGCGATGGCGTATCGGGAGGTGCTCATGAGTATCTCTATTCCGTCTGGCTCGGAGTGCGTTATCAGACGGTCGTCGGCCCCGTGCGGTTAGAGTATGGCTATAATCCGGATCCGCGCGATGAGGACTCGCATGACGCGCTGCACTTGTCGGTCGGCTTTCCGTTTTAGGGAAATTATAGTGCAGAGTCTGTATCCGACTGTTAATCTTGCTCT
>JABAYK010000047.1 GCA_018609045.1 Flavobacteriales bacterium | reverse complement strand
GAATTATTTGGAACAGTTAAATTAGAAGCAGCTTAATTTACCAAGTAAACATCTTCAGTTTCGGTAAACACTAATTGTTTTGTAATATTCTTAAACCCCATTTTTTGTAAGGTTTCGGCATATTGATTTAGCTGAGTTTCATATTTTTTCTGAAATTCACCTGTTTTGTAATCAATTAAAAATGTTTCGTTTCCGTTGGTGGTAAACCTATCTGGAATGTATTTTTTCCCTTCTGGAGTTAAAATATGAATTTCTGCAATTACATTAACCTCAGGAGCAAACGAAGGTTTCAAATCTGGATGATTTACAACCCATTGTATTTTATCTTTTTCTGCTGCAGTTAAATTAAACTTAGATGAAATTTTTTCTAAGGATTCTATATTAATAATATGAGCCATTATTTCATGAAACCTTTCTCCTTTGGCCATAGCTCTGTTTTTAAATCTTGCTTTTGATGTGCTAATTTTAATTTTTTCGCGCCAAGGAGTATAGTTTATTGATGTTTTAAGGTTTAATTCAGGTGTTTTATCTTTTTGATATTCAAACTCTTCTCCCCAAATATATTTTTCTGAATTTATGGCTTTTGGGCCTTCAATTTGTTCAATTGCATAGTTTAATAAGTTGTTTATGTATGCCACAGAACTCCCATCTCTTTTTGAATTTTTGGTGAAAATGAATAATTCTTTTTTGGGTCTTGTAAGGGCAACATAAAGTAAGTTTAGGGCATCTAAAAAGTTTTTGGCTTTTTCGGCCTCATATTCCTCAATATGATTTAAGGCCTTCGCATTTGATGAACTAATAGGCAAGTATGGGTTCGATATTCCAAACTTTTCTTCATCTAACTCAACCCAATTTGTATATCTGCCGCCAAAGGTTTTAAAGTTGAAAAATGGTAGAATTACACAATCAAATTGTAAGCCTTTTGCTTTGTGAATTGTCATTACCGAAACAGCATTTGCTTCTCCCGGAGTTTCCACGGCCAACTTGTTTTTATTATCATTCCACCAATCGGCAAAAGCATTGTATCCATCGCTATGTTTTGAGAAATATTCAATAGCTGTATTAAAAAATGCGGAAATAAATGCGTCTTCGTTTTCGTAAAAACCTAGCCAAAATGCGAATGTTTCTAATAATTCAAAAACGCTTTTGGTTGCTAGTTTTTCAATATTTTGGTTAGGAAAAATTAATTGAAGGTGATTTGATTCTAAATCGGTTAAATCAAAACTTATTTCTAAATTATTTTTTTGAACCCAATACCAAAGTGTGGCATTTACCTGCGTGTTTTGGCCTTTTTGATATTGGTAATTTAACAAAGCCATTAACAAGCAAACCTTTGGTGAATTCTTTAGAAGCAATCCTTCCGAAGAAATTACCGGAATGTTTTTATCGGTTAAAAAAGCTGTGATTTCAGCCACAACGTCATTGCCTCTTGTTAATATTAAAATGTCTTTTGGCTTGTTGTTTAATTCAATTTTTCGGGCTACAACTTTGGCCAATTCCTCTAGTTGAGTTTCGTGATAATTTTCTTCTGGTAAAATATTAAACTCAAGGTAGCCTAGTTTTCCTTTTTTATTTGGCTTTTGAATGTATCCCTCGAAAAAGCTATTAAAGTTTGGATTAATTTTTTTGCTTAATAATTCGAAAACTTGGTTGTTGAAGGAAACAATATTTTCTACAGAGCGATAATTGGTGTCTAAAATTTCTAATCCATTAAAAAAGTTTTTTAATTGAAGATGCTTTTCTGTTTGTAAATGTTTGGGCAATGACTTTGGCGGATTGGGGAAGTTAGCCAACTGTTCAGATTCGCTTCCGCGCCATCTGTAAATAGATTGTTTTACGTCGCCTACTAAAAAAACAGAGTTGCCATCGCTCAAACTATTTTCTACCAACGGAAGCATATTGCTCCATTGGGTTGTAGATGTATCTTGAAACTCATCAATAAAAATATGGTTAAACTTTTCGCCGGTTCTTAAATAAATAAAAGGAGCATCTTCTTGAGTTAAAGCTTCAGAAACCAATGCGTTAAAATCTGAAATAAGCAAAAAGTTTTTTTCTCTTTTTTGATTTTGTAATGTTTGTTGAAGCTCTCCTAAAAGGCCTGTTTGATAGATGTTTTTCCACAGGGTAGAGGCAACATTAAAATCATCATCCCGTACTTCGAAAAAGTTTAAAAGATCAATTAGTTTGGCTTGTATATCGTTTTTTATTTCTTCTAGCAACGCCTTTATTTCTTTGCTTGCTGATGGAGAATAAAGTTTTTCTGCAGTTGATGCTTTGATTATGGTATTTGGTAAAATATTTTGATCATTAATAATTTTTTGAAGTGCTACTGCAAAGCTGTTCGATTTGCCACTAATATCATTTACTTGAATATTATTTTGCTTTAAAAACTCTAAAATGTGTTTTGCCTTTTCATTAAGGTCATTGTAGTAATCTTCTACAATTTTTTTGCAAGCCTGTTGAATAACTAGAATTTGTTCGAATTTTATTTTGGTTAACTTTTCTAACTGAGGCTTGCTTTCAGAGTTAACAAGTATTTGCGAAAATTTCAGCAATTGCTTTTCAATCCTCCAAGATGATTCTTCCTCTAAATTATTTTTGATGTAGTCTGTTAAATACTCAGCAATTTTGGCGTTGGTTGAAGCTTTCTCAACCAAAATATCAATGCATTCTTTTAAAACATCGTCTTGGTTTAGGTTTACTTCAAAATTGGCTGGTAAGTTTAAATCTTTCGAAAAGGTCTTTATCAATCTGTAAACAAATGCATCTATTGTGCTTATGGCTAAGTCAGAGTAATTATGCAAAATGGCTTCTAAAACTAACTTTCCTCTTTCTGTAAATTCAGTGTGGGTAAGTTTTAACTCATTTTTCAAGTCTTTTAAAACTTGCTCTTGTTCGTAGTTTTCTTCTGCAATTAAAGTTAAAGCTTCGGTTACCCTTTGCTTCATTTCTTGGGCCGCCTTGTTTGTAAAGGTTATGGCTAAAATTCCCCTAAAAACAAAGGGATTATTTTTTTGTAATATTAGATACAAATATTTTTTAACCAAAAGCGTAGTTTTACCACTTCCTGCACTTGCGTTAATAACTTGTAAATTTGTATTCATTGTAATCCTCAAATATGAAAAAACTATCTCTCTTAATCTTATTAATTTTTCCTTTTGTTGTAATTTCTCAAAATTTAGATTTTGCCTCAGGAGAAGTAATTGTAATGCTTCAACCAAAAGCAAATGTTGAAAATACTATTTCAAAAATTAACCAAAACTATCCTGATTTAAGCATAGAGCCAAAAGAGGTTTTGTCAAAAAGTTTAAACATTCAACTGGTTGGATTTAATCCATCTCACCACTCTGAAGCAGAAGTTTCAAGGTTTTTTAACGAATATCCTGAAGTAATTGCGGCGCAATTAAATTACTTACAAATTGAATATAGAGATAGTGTTCCGAATGATCCGTCCTTCTCTCAGCAGTGGGCTCATAGTGCTATGAAATCTGAAGGAGCTTGGGCCAAATCAAAATCTGGTGTAACTACCAAAGGCGATACAATTGTTGTTGCAGTTGTTGATGGAGGTGCAGAACCGCATGAAGATTTAGATTTTTTTACAAATAGACATGAAATTCCTAACAATGGTATTGATGATGATAACAATGGCTATAAAGATGATTACTCAGGTTGGAATGTATATAATAACAATGGAAATGTGCCTTCAGATTATCATGGAAATCATGTTTCGGGAATAGTTGGAGCAAAGGGAAATAATGATTTAGGTGTTGTTGGTGTGAATTGGAATGTGAAAATTTTACCCATAGCAGGTTCGTCTACATCTCAGGCCACCGTTGTAAAAGCCTATGATTATGCTTACGTAATGCGCGATTTATATAACAGAACAAATGGAGATTCAGGAGCTTTTGTGGTTTCAACAAATTCTTCTTTTGGCAGAAACCAAGCAGATCCAAACAACTATCCTATTTGGTGTGCCTTTTACGATTCGTTAGGTAAAGTTGGAATTATTAGTGCCGCGGCTACAGCAAATGCAAATTTCGATATTGATGCAGTAAATGATATGCCAACCGCTTGCTCCTCTGAATTTATGATTGCTGTTACCAATACAACAACTTCTAATAATAAATATAGCGGAGCAGCTTATGGCAAAACCACTATTGATATTGGCGCACCTGGAACCGACATTTTATCTACAGGACAAAATAACTCTTATTCAAACTCTACAGGAACTTCTATGGCTACGCCACAAATTGCAGGTGCAATTGCTTTAATGTACAACCATGTTTGCGATTTAATGTGGCAAGAATTTGATGGTGATCCTGAAGGTTTAGCAAGAAAACTTAAAGATTTGCTTTTAACTGAGGGTTTTGATTCAATTCCTGGATTAAAAAATATTACTGTTACTGGAGGAAGATTAAATCTGAAAAAGGCAGTTGCCTCAGTTGAACAGCATTGTACAGTATTAAGTAGAAACGAATTGAAAAGGTCATCAAATGAAAGTTTCTTGGTATATCCGAATCCTAGTGAAGGAGCTGTTTTTATTTCTACTAATAGTAATCAACCAATAAATATTTATTCTGCATCTGGCAAATTGGTTGAACAAATTATTAAGAATAACCAAACGGAAACTTCGTTAAATTTACCAAATGGCTTTTATATTTTGAACCAAATTAATAACGGAAGTGTTATTACAAGAAAACTAATCATCAATAAGTAATGAAAAAAATTGCAGCTTTTGCTTTAATAATATTTATTGCTTTTGCATGCGATAGGCAGGTCTATTTTGAACCTCCCATTTTAACTTTAATTGATTCTTTAGATTACGAACAAACACCCTATGTTTTAGAAATTCCTGAGGCTTTGCCTCCTCAACCTCCTTTAGGTATTGAACTCACCGTTGAAGGTGTTGAATTAGGAAAAAGGCTCTTTTATGACCCAATATTATCTGCAGATGGCACCCAAAGCTGCGCTAGTTGCCACAATCAGTCTTTAGCGTTTACAGACAATGGCTTACAATATAGCGTTGGAATTGATGGAATATCAGGCACAAAAAACTCAATGGCTTTATTCAATTTGGCGTATTATGATAAGTTTTTTTGGAATGGCAGGTCTCCATCTTTACCTCACCAAGCCCTTTTGCCTGTTACCGATCCGGTTGAAATGCATAATACTTGGGCAAATGCAATAGAAAAAATAAAAGCAGATCAAACTTATACCGATATGTTTTTTAAAGCATATGATTTTGCAGTAATTGACTCCTCCCTAGTTGCAGATGCCATAACACAGTTTGAGTTAACCTTACTTTCAGGCAATTCAAAGTTTGATAAGTTCATGAAGGTTGAAACCCAACTGACTCCACAAGAATTTTTAGGGTTCGAAATTTTTAATAGAGAACCTCGCCAAACCTCCTTTGATAAGCCTGGAGGTGACTGCTTCCATTGCCACGGGCAACCATTATTTACCAACTTAGATTTTATGAATAATGGTTTAGATGCTAATTTAAAATTAGGTTTGGAAGAAGTTACTGGTGATCCTTTTGATAAAGGGAAATTCAAGGTACCATCATTAAGAAATATTGAAAAAACTGCTCCTTACATGCATGATGGAAGGTTTAAAACCTTAGAAGAAGTAGTGGAACATTATAATTCAGGAGTTAAAATTACATCAACTCTAGCACCAATTATGCTTAAGGCAGATATTAATGGAAATCCAACTGGAATTGCTAATGGTTTGTTTTTAACCGAAAATGAAAAAGCTGCTTTGGTTGCCTTTTTAAAAACGTTAACAGATGATGATTTTCTAACAAATTCAAAATTTGCCCCGCCAATAAATTAAAGTCTTTGTAAAGGAATTTTTTCTCCATCGCAAAGCCTGTAGCATTTTAACCCATCCTGAAAAACAGCAGATTTAAAAACTGATTTATTTAGCAGCATTCTAACACACTCTTGTATTCCTTCAATTATTGATGGATGCGGGTGAACAAGCTCTGCCAATTGGGTAATACTTTCGTTCATTTGCATTAATAAAGCAACCCCCTGAATGGCACTTGAGGCATGGGCTCCAATGGCTCTCATTCCTAAAATTTTCATTTCATCGTCGTCAGTAACAATAATTTTAAAAAATCCTTGGGTTTTGCGTTTGGCAATTGCTCTAGCAATTAAAGAGTAATCTAGCTTTACAATTTTAACAGGAATGTTTTGTTCAAGTGCCATTTTCTCATTAAGCCCAACAGTTGCAACCTCTGGATGTAAAAACATTATTGTTGAAACATTTTTATAAGACAAAGGGGGGCAATTTTGGTTCACTATTTTTTCTACGGCATGTCTACCTTCGAGTTCACCCATGTTAACCAACGCAATTCTACCTGATGCATCGCCAACGGCGTAAATATTTGGAATATTTGTCTGTGTATCAATATCTCCAATGTGTCTTCCTCGAGCGCTCATTTTTACGCCTGTGGCTTCCATACCAATGTTTTCAACATTTGGAATTCTCCCTATTGATAGTAGAGCTTTTTCAACGCGAATAATTTCTGATTTACCTGTTGAGTATTTAATTTCATATTCAACTTCACCATCAATTACTTCCATCCTTACTAAGTCAGCATCGTGATGAATCGTAACATCTTTGTTTCTAAGGTTTTGTGCAACCATAGATGCAATGTCATCGTCTTCGAAAGGCAAGATTTTATGGGCTTTATCAATCATGTAAACCTTGGTTTTGCCAAAGTTTGAAAATATTGTAGCATACTCACATCCAATTACACCTGCCCCTAAAATTACCAAGCTTTTCGGATAGTCTTCAATACTTTCAATACTATCGCTTGTCATTATGGTTTTGTGGTCAACAGCAATTGTTGGGATTGTTCTTGGTCTGCTGCCAGTCGCAATAATTATGTTATCGGCTTTAATAACCTTTACTTCTCCTCTTTTATTGGTGATTTCAACTTCATTAGAGTTAAGCATTTTTGCTGAACCTCTTTCGTAAGCAAATAAATTATGGTCTTTACTCTCTTCTTGCAGCAAAGTTATGTGAGCCGAATACTGTATTTTTCTGTCAAATATCGCCTCCTTCATAGTTTGGATCACATCACTCCATGGGAGTTCAAATTTCTCTCTGTTTTTGGATGCAATTGTTTCGTTGATATCGTAAAGTTTTTCAGAAATTTCCCACAAAGTTTTTGAAGAAAGTGCACCATTGTATATGCCTGTTCCACCAACTTTACTTTTTTCGATTAAAACAACTTTTTTCTTATAATCAATAGCTCGCATGGCGGCGGCATATCCTGCAGGGCCTCCTCCAATTACGCAAACATCATATTGTTCCATCCTTAAATTTTGTGCTGTAAATATGTTAATTTTTTTAGGTTTAAAAAGTGAATTGTGTCATCTAAATAAATGAACACTTCCTTTCCACTCTTTTGAGTTTACCTTTAGGGTGTAGAAGTATATTCCATCAGGAACTTGCTGCCCATCAAAGGTAGTTCCATCCCATGAGTGAAAATTTCCTTGAGAAATAAACATCAAATTTCCCCACCTGTTGTAAACTTCAAATTCGGTGCAAGGCATTAATTTGTTTTCTACCGGGAATTCAAAAAAGTCATTCATTCCATCACCATTTGGTGTAAAAACGTTTGAAATTTCAACATTTACATAATCATCAAAAAGTTTTAAAACATCTTCAGATTCAACGGTATCGGTGCAACCTTCTACAGCAGAAACAATTAAGGTAATATTTGTTGGACTAGAATATGGTATTTGTAAATATGGAGATTCTTCGAAACTTGTATCTGAATTAATAACCCAAAAGCTGTTAAAAACATCAACACTTGTATTTACTAATCTAAGTTCCATTTGCTCGCAAGCAGGAAAATATTTTGTTTCGAATTCAGCTGTAGGTTTATTGGCTTTTATTATTTCTGTAAATGTGGTATCAGCACAACCTGTAGAGTCTTCTACAATTATTCTATAGGTAATATTAGCAGCACTAGTTAATATTGGGTTACCAATTGTTGAATCTGAAAGTCCAGAACCTGGAGTCCAACTGTAGGTGTATGGTTCTACTCCATAAAAAGGTGTTACTGTTAATTGTGAACTTCCTTTTGAGCATATTAGTGTATCATCTGGAGCTTTAATATCAAATACATTTACCAAAACTGTATCTTGCCAAGAGCAGTTAAACTGATTGGTAACAGTTAAAATAAAAGGAGTTCTAGTTTTAACTGTTCCTTTTGGAGCAGGAGTTAAAGGGTTGTTTAACAAAATTTGAGGCTCCCAAGCATAAACATAACCTTGTATGAAATTATCGCCAATTTGAAAGGAGTCTCCGGCACAAATATTTACGTCATTTCCTGCCCTTGCATCTAGCTTGTTCAATACAGCAATAAAAACAGAGTCTTGGTTTTTACAACCATTGCTATCAATACCCGAAACAGCATAATAAGTACTATCAAAAGGAGTTGCAATTGGGTCAACAATATTCGCATCATTTAGGCCTGTAATAGGTAACCACTTAGGATTAGTTAACCCAACCGCATTTAATTGTGTTGAATCTCCATAACATAAAATTCTATTTGTTAGCCCAATAATGAAGTTACCTTCACTTACTTCAACCAATACGCTATCAATTTTTTGGCACCCAAAAGCATCAGAAATTGTCACCAAGAAGTTTGTCGTATTTACCGGAAATGCCAATGGGTTAGAAATAGAATCATTATTGAGTTTAGTTCCATTATCCCAACTATAATTTACGCCTCCTGTTGCTGCTAGCTGAGTTGAGTCTCCTGGACAAATAAATATGTTTGGAGAAATTGAAGTATTTAAATATGTAACATTAATAATTGTTGTATCTGAGTTTTGGCAACCATTTGTTCCAGTAACGTTTAGAATGTACTGTGTTGTATCACTAGGGAAAAACTTGGGATTTGCAATTGATGTGTCCGAAAGGCCAATGTTGGGGCCCCAGGTAAAACTGCTTCCACCGCCAACGTTAAAAAGTATTGTGTCTCCAAAACATAGCAAAGTGTCATTTGGAAGGTTAGGAAGTGGCAAGGGTTTGTAATTTAATATTATTGAATCTGTATTTGAACATCCATTTTTGTTAGTTCCAGTAAAAAATAGTTTTTCGTTTTGGTTAACGATTAGCGTAGGATTAAAAATCGAATCAAAGAATATTCCAGAATCAAAGTTCCAAATAGTTTGTATTAAACTATCACCTTTCCCATTTAAGGTTATTGAAAATCCACCACAAACAGATGTATCATTTCCTGCGTCAACAAAAGGCAAGGAATCAACAATTACATCAACTGTATCAAACCCAAAACAAGCTCCGTTAAAAACTTCCAAGTAATAAGATGTATTTGTTGGGGGTGTTGAGAAAGGGTTAGCTGCTGTATCGCTTGTTATATTGAGGTTTGGTGTCCATTTAAAAGTAGTGTATTTAGGCCCAGTTGGGGATCCTCCAATATTAATTGGAGTTCCAAAACAACCTTTAACTTGGGGTGGGATATATGATGGAACCACACTATCAACATCTACTCGAACAGTATCGAAAAATGTACAATTGTTTAAAGTTCCAACCAAAGCGTAATATGTTGTATCTAAAGGAAATGCAATTGGATTTGAAACATTTGCAGCTGTTAATGTACTTGACGGACTCCAACTGTAAGAGGTAACACCTTTGGCAATTATTTGAACAGAATCTCCAGGGCAAACGTAAAGGTTGGGGCCAACATCCAATGTATTGATAGTAATGTCGATGTAAACAGAATCTCTAATAATACAACCTGTAGTATCATATGCTGTAACTGTAAACATGGTTGCAGTATCAGGAAAGGCAATTGGGTTTAATAGAGAGTCATCATCTAAATAAATATCATTAGTCCATTTGTAAGAATAATAGCTAGGCCCTGTGGGTTGACCTCCCAGTTGAAGCGTGTCGCTGCCACAAATTATGGTATCGGTACCTGCATTTAAAGGAACCATTTGGGTAATATCAACATCTTTAATTTTTGAATTTGCAACGCATCCAAACCTGCTTATTGGGTTTACAGTTAAACTTCCCGAATCTGCTGAATTTAACCATTCAACGGTTATTTGATGCTTGCCGTTTCCACTTATTATCGATCCATTAGTAATGCTCCAGCTATATGTTGCGCCAAAAATTGAATCTACTTGATAGGTATAAGATTGGTTTGGGCATGCAATAGAACTGCCTGTTATTCCTTTTGGAAACTCAAAAGGCAAAATTTTTATTTCATAAATATTATCTGCACTTCTATTTGGGCAGCCTGAGTCTACAGCAAAAGAGGTAAACTCATAGCTATTAACTCTACCCATATTACAGTTAGTTACCCAGCAAACCTGCCTCGAAGAAATTGCTGTTGCAGGATCATACATCTGAGCTCCTACAATTGCTGGTGGATTAAAAGCCAGAGGACTAAAAATATTGCTATCGCTTTCTAAGCCCACTAAAACTTGTAAGCTATCGGGGTCAAAGTATTCCACATCAATGCATATGGTATCTCCTTCTTCAACTGAATAAATCAAATTATTGCCAATTAAATTGGGATCTGCCGTATTTTTTGGACCAAGGTTTTGACAAGGAGCAACAATGTACTGAAATTCAAATCCTGATACCCCAATAATGTTTCCTGCGGTATCAAATTCGGCGGCTTGTGTAGCCAAAACATAAATACCTTGTGTTGTTCCGTAATATTTTCCCTTTCCTGTAGCAGGGTTTATGCTTGCATAACTTCCTGGTCCGAGTGGCTTATCTCTGCTGTGATTTGCAACATAATTTACTGTATCTGTAAAAGGATAATTAATAAAATTTGGTGGTGGAGAAGATGCTGAATTACCTGAACCATCATAAGGTGTTATAAAAAAGAAAAACAAACTATCTCCATCAGGATCTTTAGCTAACCTGGGAGTTTGGTTTGTGTCGCTTATGCACAAATAGGGGTCTAATGTATCGTAAATGGGTGAACTATTTCCGTACGAAGTAGGACCCACCCAAGCGTGATAAATTGACCCTACTTGACCAAATAAACTAATGTTATTTGGTCCGTTTCCAACAGGATAAGCATCTCCTCTGCAGCATACATCATAAACAAAATGATATCCTACGTTGGTTGCAGGTAGAGTAACAATAGCTTCATAATCTACCTGATATACACAATAGTTGTTAATAGGAATGAAGCAACTATCTGTGCTGCCTGATTTAACTAAATTTGAATCTGTTAGTGATAAAGACAAAATTTGGTCCCGAAAAATAAAACCTCCAATTAGGGTAGATTCATAAATTCCAATTTCGGCAGTTGGGACAGGAAATGTGCCCCCAACGTTCCACCAATTAAGTGAATTACAATCTTGGTAAGTGGTAAGCCTTATTCTGTAATTGTGGTTGTTTCCTCCTGCAGAGCCAAGATAATCGTATCCAATTGTCCCACCAATTAAGTGTGTTGCATCAGCTTGAAAAAAAGCAGACAGACTAAATAAAACTAAAATAAATTTTAAAAGAAGTTGTTTCAAGTACTTAAATATATTTCCTCATTATTATAGACAACAAATAAAAGAAAAAGGTTGCTAGTATTTTTCAAAAATACCTAATCCAAACAGAGCATAATCATATTTTACAGGATCATTTGAATCAAATTGTTTTAAGGTGGTTGTAAGCTCATCAACGGCTTTCCAATCATTTTGTTTTCGGGCAAGTAATCCTAGTTTTCTGCCGACGTTTGCCGTGTGAACATCTAAGGGCAAAAATAGGTCTTTGGTTTTAATTTTATTCCAAATGCCAAAATCAACATTTCCATCATCTTTTCTAACCATCCAACGCAAGTACATGTTTAGTCTTTTGGCTGAGGAATTCTTTAACGGATTTGCCAAGTGTTTTTCTGTTCTTGTAAGGTGTGGAAATTTCAAAAACTCTTCTCTAAACTTTACTAATCCTGCTTTTACACCATTTGGATGATAAAATAAATCTTCTAATGAGTTGTGTTTAGAATAAACTTTTTTAAGTGTATCAACAAAAAACATACAGTCCTCACCATTAAAGGTTCTATGCACAAATTTTTGAAATTTTAATAGGTCTTTTTCACTAGAGTTTTTAATGAAATCAAAAGGGGCTTCATCCATAAAATGAATGATTTTATTGGCGTTTTTGATAATGGTAATTCTTTGTCCCCATGAAATGGTGGCCGCCAAAAAACCTGAAATTTCTATATCTTGTTTTAACGAAAACCTATGAGGAATAGAAACAGGATCAGAATCAATAAAATTTAAATTATTGTATTCTAGGTATTTTTGGTCGAGTAAATTTTTTAATTCAGATTTTTTCAAGAGGCAATTATTCCGTCCACAATTTCTAGTTTTCTATCCGCCATATTGGCTAACTCTTTGTTGTGTGTTACAATAACAAAGGTTTGGTTAAATTGATCTCGCAAGTCAAAAAATAGTTGATGCAATTCTTTAGATGAAGCTGAATCTAAATTGCCTGAAGGTTCATCAGCAAATATTACAGAGGGCGAATTAATTAATGCCCTGCAAACGGCAACACGTTGCTGTTCTCCACCACTTAATTCTGAAGGTTTGTGATTTTTTCTATTTACTAACCCTAAAATATCTAAATAATTCAAAGCTTTATCTTCTAATTCTTTTTTGGTTTTACCCGCAATCATTCCCGGAATTAAAATATTTTCTAACGCAGTAAACTCAGGCAATAAATGATGAAATTGGAAAATAAACCCAATTTCTTTATTTCTAAAGGCAGATATTGCTTTTGATTTAAGGGAAAAAACATCTGTATTGTTAATGAATAGTTTGCCTTGGTCAGGCTGGTCTAATGTGCCCAAAATATGGAGCAAAGTAGATTTACCAGCTCCCGAAGCGCCAACAATAGAAATAACTTCACCTTTTTCTATTTTAAGACTTACTCCCTTTAAAACCTTTAAACTATTGTATGATTTAATAAGTTGTTGAGCTTCTATCATGAGGCAAAACAAATAAATAAATCAAAACCTTGATAAATTGCCAAAAACAAAACCTGAATTAGGGTAGAAAATTATTTGATTATCCTATTTTTGGCCTTCAAGAAAAAAATAAATCTCTAATGAATTTACACGAGTTTCAAGCAAAAGGAATCTTAAAAAAATCAGGAGTTGCTATTCAAGAAGGATATGTGGCCAATAATGGAAATGAAGCAGTTGACGTTGCTAAAAAATTAACCGAAGAAACTGGCACAGGTTGGTGGGTAATTAAAGCCCAAATACACGCTGGTGGAAGAGGAAAAGGTGGCGGCGTTAAATTGGCCAAAAACCTTGATGAGGTTAGATCTGTAGCTGATTCAATAATCGGAATGGACTTGGTTACCCCTCAAACTTCAAAAGAAGGCAAGCGAGTTCATAAAGTATTGGTTGCCCAAGATGTTTATTATCCAGGTGAAAATGAGCCAGAAGAATATTACATGAGTGTTTTGTTAAACAGAAATACAGGTAAAAATATGTTCATGTATTCTACCGAAGGTGGAATGGATATTGAATCTGTTGCAGAAAAAACACCACACTTAATTTTTACTGAAGAAATTGATCCTAAAGTTGGCGTTCAAGGATTTCAAGCAAGAAGAATAGCATTTAATCTTGGCCTTTCTGGTCAAGCTTTTAAACAAATGGTAAAGTTTGTTTTTGCCTTATATAAAGCTTACGAAACTAACGATGCTTCTCTATTCGAAATCAATCCCGTTTTAAAAACATCAGACGATAAAATTATTGCTGTAGATGCAAAAGTTTCTTTAGATGATAATGCATTATTTAGACATCCAGACTTGGCTGAGATGAGAGACATTACAGAAGAAGATGCTACTGAAGTTGAAGCAGCAGAGTACTCATTAAACTACGTTAAGCTTGACGGAAATGTAGGCTGTATGGTAAACGGTGCCGGTTTGGCTATGGCAACTATGGATATTATTAAATTATCTGGCGGAGACCCTGCAAACTTTTTAGATGTAGGTGGAACAGCAAATGCTGAACGTGTTGAGAGAGCTTTTAGAATAATTTTAAGCGATCCAAATGTTAAAGCTATTTTGGTTAATATTTTTGGTGGTATTGTAAGGTGCGATAGAGTTGCTCAAGGCGTTGTTGATGCTTACAAAAGCATAGGAGATATTCCTGTTCCGATAATTGTTAGACTTCAAGGAACAAATGCCGAAGAAGCTAAAAAAATAATTGATGAATCTGGATTAAAAGTTCATTCAGCTATTTTATTGCAAGAAGCTGCAGATGCTGTTAAAGAAGTTTTAGCATAAAAAATTATCATGAAGAAAGTTCTTGTAGCCAATAGAGGAGAAATTGCACTTCGCATTATGCGTTCTTGCAGAGAGATGGGGGTAAAAACCGTTGCTGTATATTCAGAAGCAGATAGAGGTGCTCTATTTGTTAGATACGCAGATGAAGCAGTTTGTATTGGCCCACCTGCAAGCAAAGAATCTTACCTCAGAGGCGACAAGATTATTGATGTTGCAAAAAAACTTGATGTTGACGGAATCCATCCTGGTTATGGATTTCTTTCTGAAAATGCTGATTTTGCAAGGTCTGTAGAAAACGCTGGAATAACCTTTATTGGACCTAGCGCTGAAGCAATGGAACTTATGGGTGATAAACTTTCGGCAAAAAACGCTGTAAAAAGTTACAATGTTCCTCTAGTTCCAGGTTTAGATCATGCAGTAGAAGATATTGCCGAAGCCAAAAGAGTAGCTATTGAAATAGGATTTCCTGTTTTGGTTAAAGCTTCTGCCGGAGGTGGAGGTAAGGGAATGAGAATAGTTGAACGTGCCGAGGATGTTGAAGAACAATTGAATCGTGCTGTAAGTGAAGCAATTTCTGCTTTTGGCAACGGTGCTGTTTTTGTAGAAAAGTATGCCGATAAGCCACGTCATATAGAAATTCAAATTTTGGCAGATAAACATGGAAACGTGGTTTATTTGTTTGAAAGAGAATGCTCTATACAAAGGCGTCATCAAAAGGTTATTGAAGAAGCCCCATCTTCAGTTTTAACTCCTGAGTTAAGAAAACAAATGGGCGAGGCGGCTGTGAATGTTGCTAAAGCTTGCGATTATGTTGGTGCAGGAACTGTAGAGTTTTTATTTGATGCCGACCACAATTTCTATTTTTTAGAAATGAATACAAGGCTTCAAGTGGAGCATCCCGTGTCTGAATTAATTACAGGACTTGATTTGGTTAAAGAGCAAATAAAGGTGGCTAGAGGCGAAAAGTTATCTTTTACCCAAGATGATTTAAAAATTCATGGACATGCTTTAGAAATTCGTGTTTATGCTGAAGATCCTACCAATAATTTTTTACCTGATACTGGAAGGTTAGAAACTTATCATCCTCCTAAAGGTCCAGGTGTTAGAGTTGATGATGGTTTTGAGCAAGGAATGGATATTCCAATTTATTACGACCCCATGATTGCCAAAATGATTACCTATGGTAAGGATAGAGATGAGGCAATTGATAGAATGGTTCGTGCCATTGATGAATATCAAATTACTGGAGTTTCTACAACTTTAGGCTTTTGCAAATTTGCCATTCAACACGAAGCTTTTAGATCTGGGCACTTTGATACACATTTTGTGCAAAATTATTTTAAGCCAGAGTATCTTGATAATCAAGATGATAATTCTGAGGAAATTGGTGCTATAATAGCTACATCTTTGTTTGACAAAGGCAATTCTGGTAATGCTTCAGCAGCAATAAAAGCTACAGAACAAAAATCTAGTTGGAAATTAAGAAGATCTAATTGATATTTTTGGTATATTAATTGCCTAATTTATCGATGTGAAAAAATTCCTCTTCATATCTTTTTCAATACTAATCTCCACCAATATGCTGGTTGCTCAATCTCCTTTAATAGAAGGCGATAGGTGGGTTTCAGCTACTATAAACAAAGGTGATACTATCCCTATGGTGCATTTAAACTTTGTAAATATTCATGCCCCTAGAGTATTTAAATCTACCAAGGAAAAAGAAAAATATAACAGACTTAAGTACAATGTAGAAAAAGTTTATCCCTACGCAAAGCTTGCCTCACAATTATTAAACAAATATGAGGATAGCATAGCATTAGCAAAAACCGAAAAAGAAAAGAAAAGGTTTTACAAGCAAGTAGAAGATGATTTAAGGGCTCAATACGAAGAAGAATTGATGAACCTTAGTGTTACCCAAGGAAGAATTTTAATAAAGTTAATTGATAGAGAAACAGGAAATTCTTCTTACGAATTGGTAAAAGACTTGCGCAACATGGTTACTGCCTTTTTTTGGCAAGGTTTGGCTAGAATATTTGGCCACGATTTAAAATCTGAATACGACCCAAATGGCTACGACAAAGACATAGAACAAATTGTTCTAGCATTAGAAAACGGCTGGACATAAAAAAAGGGCGAAAGCCCTTTTTTTATTTTTTAAAATTTTCTGCTACAATTAAGTCTTTGGTGCCATGCCCCCAACTGTAAAAGCCTTCACCAGATTTTACACCTAGTTTTCCTGCAGTTACCATATTTACCAATAACGGGCAAGGTGCGTATTTAGGATTACCAAATCCATCGTAAAGTACATTCAAAATAGATAAGCAAACATCTAAACCAATAAAATCAGCTAATTGAAGTGGACCCATGGGATGAGCCATTCCTAACTTCATTACAGTATCAATTTCTTCAACGCCAGCAACACCTTCGTGTAAAGAAATTATTGCTTCATTAATCATAGGCATTAAAATCCTATTGGCTACAAAACCAGGATAATCATTTACCTCAACAGGAACTTTTTTAAGCTGTTTTGAGGTTTCCATAATTAAATTAGTAACCTCATTAGATGTGGCATAACCTCTAATTATTTCAACCAATATCATTACTGGTACAGGGTTCATAAAATGCATTCCTATAACCTTATCTGGTCTGTTGGTAACAGCGGCAATTTTGGTAATAGAAATTGATGAAGTGTTTGAAGCTAAAATTGCATTTTTAGGAGCATTTTCATCAAGGGTTTTAAAAATTTTTAATTTTAATTCTACATTTTCTGTTGCTGCTTCCACTACAAGGTCTCTATCGCTTACACCATTTTCTATTGAAGTATGAGTAGTAATATTTTGAAGTGTATTTGTTTTGTCTTCTTCAGATATTAAATCTTTGCTTACTTGCCTATCAAGGTTTTTGTTAATGGTTGCAATAGCTTTTTCAAGAGACTTTTCAGAAATATCAATAAGGTTTACTTTAAAACCATTTTGGGCAAAAACATGAGCAATTCCATTACCCATAGTTCCTGCCCCAATAACTGCAATATTTTTCATGTGAGTGTTTTTTTTGCAAATGTAATATTCAAAAAAAAGGTAATTGTGTTTATTTTCCTCTTCCTTGTAAAACGATTAAAACTGTATATATTAAGATTTTGAAATCAACAAAAAGTGACATGTTTTCTAAATAAATAATGTCATATTTAAGTCTTTCAACCATTTGGGTAACATTTTCGGCATATCCATATTTTACTTGTCCCCAAGAGGTAATTCCAGGTTTAATTTTGTGAAGATGTTTGTAGTGCGGAGCTTTTTCCACAATTTGATCAATAAAAAATTGTCTTTCAGGGCGAGGTCCTACCAAACTCATTTCACCCTTTAAAACATTTACAAAATTTGGAATTTCATCTATTCGGGTTCGCCTCATAAATTTACCAAAAGGTGTTATTCTGCTATCTGTTTTACTGGATAATGCAGGGCCGTTTTGTTCAGCATTTTTTACCATTGAACGAAACTTGAATATTCTAAAAGGCTTTCCATTTAAACCGATTCTTTCGTGAGAATAAAGTATTGGTCCTTTTGAAGTTAAAACTATAATAATGGCAGTTATTATCAATAATGGAGATAATAGGAGTAGGGCAAAAATGGCTGAAAAAATATCGATTCCTCTTTTTAGTGTTTTTTGCCAAGATGGCATTATTTCTTTACTGATATCAATAAGAGGTGCTCCAAATATTGATGACATTTTTACTTGCCCCGAAAGAATATCGTACATATCAGGAATTATTTTTACATAAACATTCATTCCATCTAGGCTAGAAACTATTTTTCCAATTTTATCATGTTCTGATGATTCAATGGCGCAAATTATTTCTTCAATTTGATGGGTTTTTATCAATTCATGAATATCGTTAAAGTGACCAAGATGCGGTGTAAACTCTTCGAGCATGTGGTTATGGTTTCCGTTGAGGTGAACAAAACCTAAAACTTTAAATCCTGAAGATTTTTTTTGACTTTCTAAATCCTTAAAGAGCTCAACCGCTTTTTCGTTGCTGCCAACAATAATTGTGTTGAATCCAATTAACCTATTATGAATTCTATATGCTGTAGAGCTAGACAGTATAAACCTAAACAGAAAAGTAAAAAAGAAATGGAAGCCGAAAAGTGCCGAAAAACTTATGTAATAGTTTTTGTAGTTGGCAATTTGGTCATCTAGCAATAAAGCAAAAAATACAACCACAACCCCTAAAAACGAAACCAATAATGTTTGCCCTAATTCATTTAGTCTAGATTTTCGGTATGGCTTAGAGTAGGTGCCTAAAAAGCTATAAACAAGCACCCAAACAAATGGAATAATAATTAATCCATAAAAAAACTTTTCGGTAAACTCCAAGTTGACAGGAACTCCAAATTTTTGAGGTTCAATATATATTTTACGAAAAACAAAAAATAAAGCCCAAGCAATTCCTGCAGATAAATAATCTGCAACAACATACTTTAGAGCTTGTAATTTGTTATTCATTATTCAGAAATTACTTTTAAGTTGTCTAAATAAATGGTTGCACTTTCAGCAACATCTTCAATATTGCACCTTAAACCAATTTGAAAAGTTTCTGCATTTTGGTTAAACGAAATAAAGTCGGTTAAGTTAATGTATACTTTTTTCCAAATTCCGTTGGTTTGAGATAAATAGATAATTCTATCTCGAGCTATGGTACCATCGGTGTTATTGGAAATTAAGTAAACTTCAAAATCCATATCTGAATTGAAATCTATTTCGAAATAAACATTAGCCCCCAAGCCAGGTAAATCCATTTTATAACCAGAAAAAGCCTCGATGAAATATTTGCTAGAATTTAAAGAAATTATTCCTGAACGAATTCCACTTCGCACAACTTGGGTTTGTTGGTTAATTGAGGCTAAACTGAATTGGGTGCTATCAAAATCTACTTTTAAGCCTTCAAAGTCTTCGGTCCAAACAAATTTTGCAGATTGTTTATAGGTAAAAATTGGATTAATTGTTATTGTAGCATCTTCAACAAGGTTTGAGTCAGTTTCGTAGGCAGCATAGAAAGGATAAATTTCTCTTTGCGCTTCGAAACCGTTTTCTTTGATTCCAGCAAATACTTTTATGTTGGTAGGCCCAGAAGTTAAAACAGGAAACTCAGCAGGAAATTCAAGAACACCGATTGGTTCATCATTAATATAAATCCATCCATCGGTAATTGCATTTGAATTTGCACCTTGGGTTTGGGGGTCAGTAATTAAAACTGGGGTTTCAATTTTTACGTACGCAGGAATTTCCTCTGGTTTGTTAAATAACTCACAAGAACCTAAAAAAAACAACAATCCCAACAGCGTAATAATCCTCACAATAAGCACAACTCATTAATCGTTTTTTCTCAACGAGAAAACGGGTGCAATATTGCAGAAAAAAATTAAAAAATTAATCTTGAAATAAACTTGGTGATAATTTTAATTTATCAATTACCGCATAGGCAATATCCAAGGCATTGTAACCATCTTCAATTGTTACCGCAATAGGGTCATTGTGTAAAATTGATTTTGCAAACATTTCTAACTCAACCTTAATGGCATTCGTATCTTTAATATCTGGGTTTTCGAAATTCAATTGTTTAAGAGGCTTGCCTTCTCCAGGATCAATAGTTACGGCAAAAGGGTCTGGAATACCTTTTACTTCGTTTATTCTTACTACTTCTACTTTTTTATTCAAAAAATCCATAGAAACGTATGCATCTTTTTGAAAAAACCTGCTCTTACGCATGTTTTTTAAAGAAATTCGGCTAGAGGTTAAATTGGCCACACAACCATTATCGAACTCAATTCTAGCATTTGCAATGTCTGGTGTGTTAGAAATTACAGCAACGCCGCTGGCGCTAATTCTTTTGATATTCGATTTTACTAAACTTAAAATAATATCAATATCATGAATCATTAAATCTAACACAACAGGCACATCAGTTCCTCTTGAATTAAATTGTGCCAACCTATGAGATTCGATAAACATAGGTTGATTTATAAATTTTGAAGCTTCTATGTAGGCAGGATTAAACCTTTCAACATGTCCAACTTGTACTTTAACATTTGCTTCGTGAGATAAATTTATGAGTGTTTTGGCTTCTTCTTTTGTATTTGTAACCGGTTTTTCAATAAAAACATGTTTTGAGTTTTTAATTGCTTTTTCGGCACAATCAAAATGAGAAAGAGTAGGGGTTACAATATCTACAGCTTCAGAGGCTTCTATTAGCTCATCAACTGAGTAAAATGCAGGAATTCCAAATTCTTTTCTCGCATGCTCCGACTTTTCAAAATCTGGGTCAAAAAAGCCTATCAATTCAAAGTCGGCTATTTCTTTAATTAGCTTTAAGTGAATTTTTCCTAGATGGCCGGCGCCAAGCACCCCAATTTTTATCATAAATTTATATAACGATACAAAACTACCTTGTTAACCAAAAGGTATTTTAAAGTAAAATTTAACTTATTACCAAAACATGGTTAAAAATTGAGCAATACTTTGGTGGGCTTAATTATTACTTTTGAATTTTCTAAATTTTAAAATGAAAGATAACTTTAGAACCAAAGGAATGCGCAAGAAACTTATTGAGGTTTTGCGTAAAAAAGGCATCAATAACGATGCTGTTTTGGAAGTTATGATGGAAATTCCCAGACATTATTTTTTTGATTCTAGTTTTTTAGAGTTTGCTTATGATGATAAAGCCTTTCCTATTGGCGCAGGGCAAACAATTTCTCAGCCTTATACAGTGGCATTTCAATCATCATTGTTAAATATAAAAAAAGGCGAAAAGGTGCTTGAAATTGGAACAGGTTCAGGATACCAAGCTGCTGTTTTGGCTAAACTTGGAGCTAAACTATTTACCATCGAAAGGCATAAATCTCTTTACGAAAAAGCTAAATCAAGGCTGCCTGAATGGGGTTATCGAGCTAGATTTTTTTATGGAGATGGATACAAGGGATTACCAGCATTTGCTCCCTTCGAAAAAATAATTGTTACATGCGGAGCTCCATTTGTACCCGAAGCTTTAATTGAACAATTGAATATAGGAGGGGTTTTAGTAATACCTGTAGGTGGTGATGATACACAAAAAATGCTCTATATTACCAAAACATCAGAAACAGAATATAAAACAGAAAGCACAGGCGATTTTGCCTTTGTGCCTATGCTAGAAAACAAAGAATAATATTACTAAAGATAATCCGTTGATGAACCAAACTTTTTGCATGAAATTCTACTTAACCTTAATTTTTACGATTTCTTCATTTGTATTATTTGCTCAAAAAAAAGAGTTTCCCTTAAATGGAACGGCACAAGCTGGAGATTATGGTATAACCTTACAAATGAATGGATTTATCAATGCGTTAAACGTAACACCAACAACTGATTTGGCCGGTAATAATCAGCTGGCAATGAGGTATTTTTGGAGAGATCAATTGGCTTTTAGGTTAGGTTTAGGGGTAGATGGTTTTAGAAATAATATATCAAGAGTTGATAGTGTCGGTAATTCACAAGTTCAATTTGATTCTACATCAACAGGGTTTAATTTTTATTTTAATCCAGGATTTGAGAAACATTTCACAAAATATGGAAGGTTAAATCCGTTTATTGGTGCAGGTTTTAATCTTGGACTTTTAGGCAAAACATCTGAAAAAAGTACCAGAATAACAACGGATACAACAGGTGTTGCAAGAAGGGAGTTTGATGGACAATACCCTGGTGGATTTTTATTTGGAGTATATTCAACCTTTGGATTTAATTATTTTATTGCTCCAAAACTTGCTCTAGGTGTTGAATACAATATTGGCTTATACAACAGAAGAAGAGGCGGAGATTATAACTCGGTTATTATCGATACACCAATTTCAGGACAGGCCAATGTTTCTAGAATAGTTGGATCAGACTTTAGCAACCAATTTGGAGTAGATTTTAGCAATAGTGCCATTATCACGTTAAGTTATTTTTTTAGCAAATCATGAGAAAATTTATCCTATTTATTTTTATAATTGGATTAATTCCTAGCTGTAAAAAAGGCGAAAACGATCCATCATTCACACTTTTAACAAGAACCAATCGGTTATCTGGTGTTTGGGTTTTACAAAATGCAACTTTTGTAAATCAAGATACAACCGAAACTATTTCAGATAATAATTTGGTTACCCAATACCAAAACTTTACATCAGAGCCATTGCCGGTTTCTATTGTTTATTCTTTTGAAGCTCCAGGAACTTATAAAATCAACAAAGAATATATTTACCCAGACAACTTTAATAATTCGGGAAGTATAGCTTATACTTGGAATTATGAGGAGAGAGGAGTTTGGAATTTTGCTGGAGGCGAGGGAGATATCCCTAAAAAATCGAGGTTACTTTTAATCCCAGATTATTTTGAGGAAAACATTTCTGTTGGAGGTTCTAATATTGAAGCAAAGAGCATAGAAAACCCTAGAGATGGATATTTATTTGATATTGATGAGTTAAGAAACGACAAATTAGTATTAAAATATAACCTTGTAAAAAATACTGAAGATGGCTCTATGGTTCAGAGTGGAAATCTTTTATTTAAAAAGCAATAAAGATTTTACGGTTTTCAACGTAAGGTAAAAGTCGTATTTTCAAATATTGGGTAAATTACCCTTTTTGTGAACTATCAAAACCCTATATATTTGCAATTCAAAATCAAAAAAAAATATGAAAACATTAAAAAGAATTTCTTTTTTGGCTATCGCAGCCTTATTTTTTGCTCCAACTTTTCAATCTTGTAAAAAAGGAGAAGAAGATCCAGGTTTATCGTTAAGATCTAGAACAGCAAGATTAGCAGGAGAGTGGACTGTAACAGAAATGAATCAAACAGCAACATCAGAAAACACTAATTCGTCTTCAGGTGGTTCTTTAAGTTCAGGAACAAGTGTAGAAGATTACTCATTTGATGGTACTGCTTTAACCATTTATTCTACAAACACATCAGTAAATTCAGGGTTAACCAATACTTACAAGGACACCATGGTTTACGATGCAGTTTCTATGACTTACACTATCGAAAAGGATGGTACTTTTAAAAGTACTAATGATATGATGGCTACTGAAACTAACACTTACTCATGGGGAACTGTTACTTATACTGAAGAAATGGTAGAAGAGGTTTCTGGTACTTGGGATTTTAACAGTGGTGTAGGAGAAGAAGGTTCTAAAGAAAGAGTTTACTTTTATTACAATAGCGGAACAAGAACCACTACATCTACTACAACAGTAACTTATACTGATGGTTCACCTACAGAAACAGATGTAGACACAGAAGTATTTACCTACTCTTATTCAAACGTTCCTGAAGATACCTGGTTGTTAACCAAATTAGCCAACAAAGAAATTATTGTTGATTTGTCAACTAATTATTCAGGTTCAACTGTTACAACTACTAATCCTAGTGGAGGAAGTTCTTATTCAAATACTTCTACCAGTAGTTATACTGCATCAGGTTCATTTACTGCTACTCAAGAGTAAAATTGATAAAATATATTTGATGAAAGCCTGCTAAAGAAATTTAGCGGGCTTTTTTTATTTTAAAGATCTGTCTAAATCTCTTTTGATGTCTTTGTCTTTTATGGTATCACGCTTATCGTAAATCTTTTTTCCACGAGCAACCGCAATAGTTAACTTGGCAAAGCCATTTTCATTGATAAAAAGTTTGGTGGGCACAATGGTAATTCCCTTGTCTTTTAGCTTTTTTTCTATTTTTTCAATTTCATGCTTATTCATTAAAAGCTTGCGTTCTCTTCTTGGCTCGTGGTTTGTGTAACCGCCTTGCTCGTATTCAGCAATAAACATGTTTTTTACAAAAGCTTCGGTATTGTGAACGTAACAATAAGCCTCAGCAATACTTGCTTTGTGATTTCTTAAAGATTTTATTTCAGTTCCAGTAAGTTTAATTCCCGCAGTGTAAACATCAAGAAACTCGTATTCAAACTTTGCCTTTCTATTTTTTATTTCAACTTTTTGGTTCATCAATTAAATTGATTTGATATAAATGTTACTGCTAATATGATGCGAAATGTTTAACGTTTTAGAATCTTCAACCATTACAGAAACAGAATTGTCGAAGCTAATTTTATCTATTATTTCTACCTGTGCTCCTAAAACCAGTTTTGTTTTTTCTAAATATTGCAAAAACTCTGATGAAGAGTCTTTTATTCCCGTTATTATGGCTTTCTCGCCTAATTTTAAATCGCTAATAAATAAGTTGTTTAATGGGGTTAAATTTCCGTTTTTATCAGGAATTGGGTCACCATGAGGGTCGTGTTTTGGGTAACCTAGCAAGATTTCTAACCTATTTACCAATTCGTTTGAGCTTACATGCTCAAGCTCTTCAGCCATGTTATGAACTTCATCCCATGTAAAATTTAGCTTATCGTGTAAAAAAGTTTCCCAAAGTCTATGCTTTCTAATTATTAAAATAGCTGTAGATTTTCCTTTTTCTGTGAGGGTTACACCATAATACTTCTTGTAATTTATTAGCCCTTTTTTCGAAAGCTTTTTAACCATATCCGTCACCGAAGAAGCTTTAGCCTCTAAAATCTCTGCAATTTCGTTTGTAGAAGCCGCTTTTTTTTGAAAAGTGATTTTAAAAATTGCTTTTAAATAATTTTCTTCTGAGGTGCTTGGCATGCCTAAAAATTTACTTGCAAAGTAAAGCATAATGGTTGTTTAATGAAGTGTGACAATTTCGTTTTTCAATTCGTATTTTTGCAAAAATTTTATTCTGTATGGTATTACCTGTTTATGCCTATGGCAACACAGTTTTGAGAGAAGAAGGCGAGGAACTAAATCCTGATTATCCGGGTTTGCAACAATTTATCGACGACATGTTTGAAACCATGTACGATTCAAATGGAGTTGGGTTGGCGGCACAACAAGTTGGTAAAGCCATAAAATTATTTATTGTAGATGCTTCGCCATTTGCAGAAGATGAAGGATACGAACATTTAGCCGATTTTAAGAAGGTTTTTATAAACCCCGAAATTGTAGAGGAAGATGGCGATGAATGGGCTTTTAACGAAGGATGTTTAAGTTTTCCTGATTTGAGGTTTGATGTTGATAGAAACGAAAGAATTAGAATAAAATATTTAGACAGAGACTTCAAACCACACGATGAGGTTTATGATGGCATATCAGCTCGAATTATCCAACACGAATATGACCACGTGAAAGGTGTTTTGTTTATCGATAGAATTTCTGGCTTAAAGAGAAAAATGTTAACCAAAAGGTTAAACCTTATTACAAAAGGTATGGTTAAAGCTTCTTACAAAATGAAATTTCCTAAAGTAAAAAGATGAAAACTGTTAGAGTAACCAAGCAATTTACATTCGAAATGGCTTCGGCATTACCAAATTATGATGGAGATTGTGCGAATATTCATGGTCACTCTTACACCATGGATGTAACCCTAAAGGGAAAGCCGATTGAGGATGTTGCTAACCCGAAAAATGGAATGGTAATAGATTTTGGTGACATCAAGAAAATTGTAAAAACGCAAATAATTGATGAGCTTGACCATGCGTTGGTGGTAAACAAAAATTCAGCTCACGGAAAATTTGATCCCACTATTTATGGTTTTGGAAATAAAATAATTTACTTGCCTTACCAACCAACTGTAGAAAATATGTTGTCTGATTTTGCCGAAAGAATCATAAGCAACTTACCTGATGGAGTTTCGTTATACTCTATTAAGATTAGAGAAACCGGGACCGCTTATGGTGAGTGGAATATAGACGACAACCAATAAATACCTTTTTTGAGTAATTCTAAAAAAATTTATTTCGCTTCAGATTTGCATCTTGGAGCACCCAACACCCAAAGTAGTTTAAAACGAGAAAAGCATTTTATCAAATGGCTTAACCAAATTGAACCTGAGTTAGGAGAATTGTATTTGGTTGGCGACATCTTCGACTTCTGGTTTGAATACAAACATGCGGTACCTAAGGGCTTTGTAAGGTTACTTGGTAAGCTTGCCGAAATTGCCGACAAGGGAATTCCCATTCACTTTTTTATTGGAAACCATGATATGTGGGCCTTTGATTATTTGCCAAAGGAAATTGGGGTAAAAATGTATCGAGAACCTATTGAAAGAGAAATAAACGGCAAACAATTTTTTATTGGTCATGGAGATGGTTTAGGTCCGGGAGATAGAAAATATAAGATGCTAAAAAAAGTATTTGCAAACCCGGCTTGTCAATGGCTTTTTGGATGGATTCATCCGAATTTGGGTATTGGACTTGCAAATTATTGGAGCAAGAAAAGTAGAATTTCTACTGGTGGATACGATAAACAGTTTTTAGGTCAAGAAAATGAATGGTTGGCCCAATATTGCGAAAGAAAATTACAACATAAACATTACGATTATTTCATTTTTGGGCATCGTCATTTACCTTTAGATTTAAAGGTGGGGCAAAACTCAAAGTACATTAACCTTGGCGACTGGATACAGGATTTTACGTTTGCCGTTTTTGATGGAGAAAAATTAGAACTTCAACAGTTTGATAAACCTTAATTACATGAGTAAACCAGTTTTAAAAACACGAGAACAAATTGAATTAATTCGCGAAAGCGCTTTAATAGTTTCGAAAACGTTGGGTATGCTAGCTCCGCTGATAAAAGAAGGTGTTACCCCAAAAGAACTTGATAAATTAGCAGAAGAGTTTATTAGAGACCAAGGTGCAGAACCAGGCTTTTTAGGTTTGTATGGATGTCCATCAACTTTGTTAACTTCGGTTAATGAGGCTGTAGTGCACGGTTTACCGACTGATATTCCTTTAAAAAATGGAGATATTGTTTCGGTAGATTGCGGCTCTTTAAAAAATGGATTTTATGGGGACCACGCTTATACCTTTGCTGTAGGTGAAATTTCTGAAGACGCTAGATTGTTGCTTGAAAGAACCAAAAAAAGCCTGTATTTAGGCATTGAGGCTGCTGTTTATGGCAACCGAATTGGAGACATTGGATTTGCTATTCAAAACTATACAGAGTCTTTTAATTATGGTGTTGTAAGAGAGTTGGTTGGCCACGGACTTGGAGCGAAAATGCATGAAGCACCTGAAGTTCCAAATTATGGTAAAAGAGGTAGAGGAAAAAAAATAGAAGAGGGAATGACGTTGGCAATTGAGCCAATGATTAATATGGGAACCCGCCGAATTAAGCAATTAAAAGATGGTTGGACTATTGTTACTGCTGATGGAAAGCCAAGTGCTCATTTCGAACACGATATTGCGATAATAGATGGAAAACCTGAGATTTTATCGACCTTTAAATATGTTGAAGAAGCTTTAGGAATTCCTGTAACTGCCTAATTATTTGATCATAATTTTTTTCGTAATTACTTTATCACCAAGTTGAAAGGTTACAAAGTAAATTCCTGGTGTAATATCCTCTTCTGTTTGAAGTATGAGTAATGTATGGTCATCTCTATTGATTAAACTCATGTCTGTTATACACTCTTTCCCCAAAAAGTCATTTACGAGTAAATTAAACTCGCTTTCAACAGCAAAAGGAATTTTTAAGTAAAAAGAACTTCCTTTAATTATTGGATTAGGGTAAAGCATTACATCAAACTCTTCAATGTCATTAAAATTGAGTTTCCCAATATCTAGAATAGATTCTTTACCATCAAAGTCGGTTTGGCTTAACCTGTAATAAGAAATACCAGGAAAGGGGTTAAAATCTGTGGCAGTATACTCAACCTGTTCATTAGAATTTCCTGCACCAGTAACTTTTTCAATCAACTCAAATTCATCTAATTCTTTAGATTTTTCAACACTAAAGAAATCGTTATTAATTTCAGAAAGAGTAACCCAAATCAAGTTTACATGCTGTTCTTTTTGTTCAATTCTAAACTCTTTCAATTCAACAGGCAATACACTTTCTCCTCCAACGCCATTGTTTCCTCCATCAACCAAATCAATCATAGAGCCACCAGAAAAATTGTAGTAAGAAACAATGTTGGATGTATCATAATTCGACCCTGAAACACTTTCAGGATTGGTCATTATTGCTTGAATTTCTGATTGACTTAGAGTCCTAGACCAAACAGAAACTTCATCAATGTCTCCGTTTAACATCCTGTAATTATTTGCTGGCGCAGGCCATCTGCCAATTGTAAGTTTTGCTTTATCAAACATTGACCTTATCGCTCCACTTTTGTCTTTTGTAGCTTCTACATTTCCATTAATATAAAGTTTCATGTTTTTTGATGAAAGTGTTGCATCATAGGTGGCAGCAAGGTGATACCAAATGCCTTCTACAGGATTTGTAGTAGATTGAATATAGCTTCTACCACTCGTAGTTTGAATGGCAAACTCAAATTTAGTATTACCATAATCGTGTTGCATCCAAAATATTCCATTATCGCCTGATGTTGAGTCTGATAAGGTGAAGAAGTTTGCCCAATTCCCTACTCCAGGATTACTTTTGTCTCCCCATCTAATCCACATGGTAATAGAAAAATGATTGTTATCACATATTTGATCATAACCATTCAAATGCGAGGCATCTCCCAAATTTATATAGCTATCTTCAGTTGCGTTAAACTCTGCCCAAGGATAGGTTTGTGAATAGCCGAAAACAGAAACGGAAAGAATAAATATTATCAATTTAAGAGCTTTCATCATGAACCAAATTTATTGGTATTAAATTCTACGAAAAATGATAATTAATAGTTTCATGGTTTTCAATTGATTAAACATAAATCATAAACAATTCAATAAGCTTTACTTTATTTGCCAAAAAAATAGCATGCTTAGTATTTCGAGTAATTTAGATAGTGGTAACATTGAGGTTGTAAAAGCTGACAATCCAAGCGATATTCAAGTTGAAGTTAGAAAAGATACCAATTCTGATTTTTTACAGTATTTCTTTTTTAGAATTAGTGGAGTAGAAGGTGAGTCTTGTAAAGTAACCATTGTAAATGCATCAGAAACTACTTATCCTTTTTGGAAAGAATACAATACTTATGCTTCTTATGATAAACAAAACTGGTTTTTGGTTGATACCGAGTATGATGGAAAGCAATTAATCATGGAGTTTGATGCTGTTCACTCATCAATTTATTTGGCTTATTACCCTCCTTATACTTACGAACAACATCTAGAATTGGTTGCTGAGTGCCAATCTCATGCTTTGTGCAAGCATTCGGTTTTAGGACAAACAGTACAAGGAAGAGATATCGACTTTTTGAAAATTGGTTTTGATACCAAATACAAAAAGAAAGTATGGGTAATTGCAAGACAACATCCCGGCGAAAGCATGGCAGAATGGTTTATGCAAGGGTTTTTGAAAAGGTTGTTAGATGACTCTGATCCTGTGGCTAGAAAACTTCACCAAGAAGCTGTTTTTTATGTTGTACCAAACATGAATATTGATGGAAGTATTTTAGGCAATTTAAGAAGCAATGCTGCAGGAGCTAACCTCAACAGAGAATGGTTGAACCCAAGTTTGGAAACAAGCCCTGAAGTTTACCATGTTTTATGTAAAATGGATGAGGTTGGGTTAGATATGTGTTTAGACGTTCATGGAGATGAAGAAATACCTTATAACTTTATTTCTGCAGCAGAGGGAATTCCAAATTATTCGCCAAAAATAGCCAAACTAGAAAAAGATTTTATCGAAGCTTGGATAAGAAACTCTCCAGATTTTCAAGATAAATATGGTTATGATAAGGATGCACCAGGAACAGCTGATTTAAGAATTTGTACTCCACAATTGGCCGAAAGGTTTGGCGCTTTAGCATTAACTATTGAAATGCCATTTATTGATAACCACGATTTGCCAGATCCAATGCATGGATGGTCTCCTCAAAGGTCAGAAAAACTTGGAAGTTCTGTATTAAACCCAATTTTAGAGGTGGTTAAAGATCTTTAATCTTTAGCAGAAAACTTTACCAATAATTTGCCAAATGGGTTAAATTCTATGTTTCCTATTGTTTGGTCGATAGGGAATGTAATGCTTTGAGATTTTTGGTTAAGCCAAACAGTTTTTACAGTTTTTCCAATTGAATTTGGATACAACCAAGAAACTTCAATTGGAAGAATGAATACTTCTTTAGATTTATGAATTTGCTTGAATTTAAAGGTAACTTCCTTTTTTGAAGTGTTGATTTTGTAGCCTACTTCTACTTCAGGAATAGTAGAACTTTTTAGCCATTGATTGGCAAATTGGTCCTTTGAAATTTCGGGGTTTTCGTTTACCAAATCAAAAAAATCGTTGGTGGTAGCATTGCCATATTTGAACTTTTCGTGATAGGTTTTAAATAAATCCCAGCCATCGCCATTTTCAAATTGATTTGAAATCATATGCAAAACCCAAGCAGCTTTTTGGTAACTCAAAGGATTTAACAAGCTATTTAAATCATTAATTTCTGCCGGAATTATACTTGCATTTGGATAATTTTGGTTGAACTGAAAAACTTTTTGTTTTGCTTTAAACATGTACTCATTAAAAGCATTCCAATCTTTGTTTTCAAGCAGATATAGTCCTGTTAAATAGGTAGCAAAACCTTCGCTTAACCAAATATGTTCCCAGCTTTTCTCTGAGGCTGAATTGCCAAACCATTGGTGGGCAATTTCATGGGCAATTAATTCTTCCGAATCTCTAAACCCAGTTACAGAACCTTCGAAATAAAAAATGCAACCAGCGTTTTCCATTCCTCCATAACGGGTTTTTGATTGTACATTGGCTAACCTATCGTAAGGGTAATCTCCTAATTTTTCTTCAAAAAAGTCTAAAACATTTGCAGCAAGAGCATAATCGTAAAAGCCTTCTTTTTTATTTTCGGGGTAAACCCAAGATTCCAATAAGTTTCCATTAATTGAAGTAATGTAATCAACTGCGAATTCTGCAGCACCAAATACCATCACCTTAGTTGGTAAAACTTGGTTTGAAGAATAATGGGTTAAAAATTTTCCATTATTGGTATTAGATTTTTCTTTTAATACTCCATTTGCTACAACCTGATATTTTGCAGGGGCAATAATTTTGAAATCAACAGTGGCTTTATCGCTAGGATGGTCTACACAAGGAAACCAATAGTGAGCCCTATTTGGCCAGTTGTCGCCAAAAAAAGTTCGATTCTCGTACTTGTTTTTCGAGATAATTAATCCATCCGTTGGAATGCCTTTATAATTTATTTTAGCAACGTATATGCCCGGTTTAAAAGGGTTTTTAGGTTTTAATGTAATTTGATTGTTTTGTGTTGAAGGCGCTATTTTTTTGCCTTCTAACTTAACCCAATCAACCATCATGCTTTGGTCTAAATCAAAAAATACAGATGGAGTTTCTGCTAAAACTTTAAACTGAATAGTTGCCACTCCTTTTATACTATCGTGCTCTTCGAAAATTTCTATTTGAAATTCGTAATGCAAAACATCTAAACTTTTCTGGGTTGAATAATTATCGGCGAAAAGCCAAAAACCCCAAAAGAACAGGTATAAAGAGAGGAAAATGTTTTTCATTTTTGACGCATGTATATTTCCATAGGGCTGCCTGTAAAATCATATTTAGCCCTTATTTTATTTTCTAAAAACCTTTTGTAAGGATCCTTAACATATTGGGGTAGGTTACAGAAAAAGGCAAAGGCAGGAAAACGAGTTGGAAGCTGCGTTACAAATTTTATTTTCACAAATTTCCCTTTTAATTGAGGTGGAGGGTAAGCTTCGATTATTGGCAATAAAAACTCGTTTAACTCAGAAGTTTTTATTCTTTTCGATTTGTTTTTATAGGCTTTGATAGCCGCTTCAAAGGCTTTTAAAATTCTTTGTTTGTTGAGTACCGAGGTGAATATTATTTCGATATCGGTAAAGGGTGCCAATCTTTCTTTTAGATTTCTTTCGAACTCTTTTGATGTATTGGTTTCTTTTTCAATTAAATCCCATTTGTTAACCACAACAACTGCAGCTTTTCTATTTTTTTCAATAAGCGAAAAAATATTTAAATCTTGAACACCTAAACCTTCTTTGGCATCAATCATAAGCATACAAACGTCTGAGTTTTCAATAGCGTTAATTGATCTCATAACAGAGTAAAACTCAAGGTCTTCATGAACTTTGGCTTTTTTTCTAATTCCGGCAGTATCTACTAAAACTAATTCTAAACCAAAGCCTTTAAAAACAACATCAGTAGAATCGCGGGTAGTGCCAGCAATGTCGGTTACAATATTTCTATCTTCCCCAATAATGGTATTTATCAATGATGATTTTCCTGCATTAGGTCTTCCTACAACAGCAATTTTTGGCAATTCGTTCTCTTCTTGTTCTGGTTCTTCTGGAAGAGCTCCAACTACCGCATCTAACAAATCGCCTGTTCCTGCTCCATTTATTGATGAAACAGCAAAAACTTCACCTAAACCTAATGCGTAAAACTCAGCTGATTCGTTTGCTCTAATGTTTGTGTCGGCTTTATTGGCGGCAAGAAAAACAGGTTTGGTGCTTCCTCTTAAAAGATTGGCAACTTCCTTATCCATATCGGTTAAGCCATCAATAACATCAACCATAAATATTAAAACAGTGGCTTCTTCAATGGCAATGGCAACTTGTTTATTGATTTCTTTTTCAAAAATATCTTCGGTGTGGTCAACATAACCTCCGGTATCAATTACGGTAAACTCTCTTCCAATCCAATCTGTTTTGCCATAGTGCCTATCTCGGGTAACACCCGAAAAAGAATCAACAATGGCTTTTCTTCCACCAATCAACCTGTTAAAAAAAGTTGACTTGCCCACATTGGGTCTTCCTATTATTGCAACAATATTTGCCATTATTTTATGATTGTATGTATCCGAATTTTCTTAATTCTCTGGGTTCGTTTTTCCAATCTTTGTTCACCTTAACAAACATTTCTAAAAAAACTTTTTTGCCAATAAATGCTTCAATATCTAACCTTGCATCGTGGCCTACCCATTTTAATTTTTTTCCACCCTTACCAATAACAATTCCCTTTTGGGTTTCGCGCTCCACATTAATTACAGCCATTATATGCACAGGAGTAGTTTCTTCTTTAAAGAACTCAATCTCCACTTCGCATGCGTAGGGTATTTCTTGTTGGTAATGGTTAAATATTTTTTCTCTAATTATTTCTGCTGCGAAAAAACGCATGGTTTTATCTGTAAGCTCATCCTTAGGGAAAAAAGCTTCATTCTCAGGTAAATGACTCAAAATTGCTTTCAATACCTGAGGTACGTTTGCTTTATGTAAAGCTGAAATGGGGAAAATTTGAGCTTTTGGGAAATTCTCTTCCCAATATCCAAACTCTTCATCCAATACTTCGTTTCCTTCTAGTAAGTCAATTTTATTGATAACCAGAATAACTGGAACATCAGTTTTTTGTAAACCTTCAAAAATTTGTGGGTTTTTTATTTTTCTGTCTTTGGCTTCAACCACAAACAAAATACAATCGGCATCTTCAATGGCCGCTTGTACAAAACCCATCATACCATCATGAAGCTTATAAGCAGGGGTTACAATGCCAGGTGTATCTGAGTAAACTATTTGAAAATCAGGGTCGTTTACAATACCCATAATTCTGTGTCGAGTAGTTTGAGCCTTTGGAGAAATGATTGATAATTTCTCCCCAACGAGGGTATTCATCAAAGTAGATTTACCTACGTTTGGATTCCCAATAATGTTTACAAAACCTGCTTTGTGATTTCCCATAATAAATATTTGCAAAGAAATGAAAAGTTACTATATTTGCAGCCCGTTTAGGGAAAACGTTCTAACAAATAAAAAGATACAAAGTCTTAAGTTAAAATTACTTCAAAGTTTTTTACTTTAAGATTAAAAATATATCGCGGAGTGGAGCAGTTGGTAGCTCGTCGGGCTCATAACCCGAAGGTCACAGGTTCGAGTCCTGTCTCCGCATCTAAGTAAAGCCTCAGCTGAAAAGTTGAGGCTTTTTTTATGGCTAAAATTGAAATTTTTAAATCAGGCATAAAATCTGAAATTAATCTTGTCTTTTAATTTTCTTTTATCCTCACTTTTAACATACCTGAACAATTCGGCAGGTCTCCCAAAGCTTTTGTCACCTTTATTATTTTCTCCTAAAGGTTCTACCAAGCCACTTTTTAATATCAATTTTCTAAAATTAGGAAGGTCCATTTTTTGATTGAAGGATTGCTCATAAATGGAGATAATATCAGACAAAATAAATTTTTGGGGTAATAGATGAAACACATTTGGATGACGAAGTAACCCTTTTTGAAATCGTTTAAAAACTTCCTTAAGAATATGGTTGTGATCTAAACTTAAACTTGGAGGATTTTTTATTGGAATCCATTTTAAATCAGGAGAATTTATATGTTTTACTTCTTCAAATGCAATTAAACCATAGTAAGCAAAAGTTATTATTCGGCCTAAAGGGTGTCGGTTAAGTTCAGAAAAAGTTCTTAATTGTTTTTTATAAATATCATTTCTTCCTATAAGCGATAAAAGCAAATTATCTATGGCCGAATTGGTATCTTCATTTGGGTCAATTAAGTTTCCGGGTAAGCCCCATTCTTCTTTTATTGGTAGGTCTTTTTTTTTCTGAAGTAAAAGTTTAAGACTTTGATTATGAAAGGTTATTAAAACAATGTCAACAGAAAAAGCGCCTCTAAAAAAGTGGTCTATATTTTTGGTGATTGGCTTTTTTGTCATGTTATATAAATTAAGTGTAACTTGTACACTAAGTTAACAAAAATGAAATATTAATCTAACATGAATGGTTATTTCTACATTAATTATTTGGTAGGTTTTGTTTTAGAAGAGTAAACCTGTTTAACATTAATGGACGGCCAAACCAAGGGTTGAAATTCCTGATGATAAGTCGAGGAATAATCCTAATTTGTTATTGAGGTGATATTCTGACCCGATATGGATATCAAGATATAATCCGCTTGACCCATGCTCAATAGATTTATCGCCATAAAAGTCCGACTCCCAATTAACATTTCTAATATCAAACCCAGCTGAACAAGATGCATAAAAATCCCACTTAGAATTTGCATTTAGGATCTGATCAAAATAATAAGTGCCTTTTACACCAATTGGAATTACCGTTACACGGTAGAAATAATATTTTGAAGGATAGTTTTTGTTGTCCCAGTAATAGTCTTTTTCGTATGTATAAATAGTTACAAAAGAAGCTAGGGTAAAGTTTTTTTCTATGTAGAATTGGTAATTTGCATGTAAAACTAGATTGGAGTAACCAACATATCCATAATAACCTGCACCGATTCCAATATTTAGTGCGCTTCCAAATTTTTCTGAAGAGTTGTTTTCTTGTGCCGAAATATTTATAGAAATCAATAATTTTTACAAACTCATATTCATATTGCGTACTATCGCTTAACATTTGGTTTAGTTTCTTTAACCTTAATTTGGTAATCATATCCTCATTCAAATTCAAAGCCTTGTAAATACTCAAATGGAGAATCTGGCGAGCTTAAGGTTAGCCTTTTAAAATGCTCGTAGTTTTGAAATGACATTTGAGGCTCTATTGTAATTATTTTCTCTGTAACCTTTTGTGAGGAGGCGTTGAAAAAGAGGAAAAGTAATATTGAGGATAAAATAAGTTTCATAAAAAAAGCTTGAAAATTAAAATCAAAAAGAAAATTTAATTTCAATTTTCATACCCTATTTTATCTTTTGTAAATAAAG
>JABAYK010000147.1 GCA_018609045.1 Flavobacteriales bacterium | reverse complement strand
CCAAAAAGAACTTCTTCTAAAAAAGGATAATTTTTTAATTTAAATATTACAATTAACAATATCCTCCAATATTTTTGGGGGATATTTTTTTATACAATCGTTACAACATGGCTATTTTAGAAAAACCAACAAGAAACTTTTTACCCAACGATTTAATTATTGATGAGTGGAAAAAGCTTGAAAAATATTTCGAAGATTTAAAAAGTAGAGAAATAAAATCTAAAGCCGACTTGGAAAAATGGCTTAAAGATTTAAGTGAGTTAGAGGCTGTTGTCGAAGAAGATGAAGCGTGGAGATACATCAAAATGAGTATAAACACAGCTGACGAAAACTTAAGAAATAGTTATTCTTTTTTTGTGACCGAAATCCAACCTCAAATTGCACCTTATAGCCATCAATTCGATTTGAAGTTGGTAAATTCTCCTTTTTTAAAAGAATTGGATTTTTCTGTTTTCGAGATTCCCATTAAAAGGGCTCAAAAAAATATTGAGGTTTTTAGAGAAAAGAATATTCCACTTATTAGTAAGCTTCAAACAAAAGCACAAGAGTTTGGCGCTATCAATGGTAAAATGGAAGTTGAGGTTAATGGCGAAGTTGTAACCATGCCCAAAGCAGGCTCTTTGCTAAAAGATACCAATAGAGAATTTAGAAAAGAGGTTTTTGAAAAAATTGGCAACGAAAGATTAAAGCATGCCTCCAATTTAGATGATTTATTTGATGATTTGATTCAAAAAAGACATGAACTAGCCAATAATGCTGGTTTTGCCAATTACCGCGATTACATGTTTGCTGCCATGCAAAGATTTGATTATACACCTCAGGATTGCTTTAAATTTCATGATGCGGTTGAAACCCAACTGGTTCCTGTCTTAAATCAATTGGCACAAGAAAGAAAAAGTAAACTAGGTCTTGAAAATCTTAAACCTTATGATTTAGCCGTTGATCCCAATCAGCTTCCACCATTAAAGCCATTTGATGGGGCAGAACAATTGGTTTCAAAAACAATTGAATCTTTTGGGAAGTTGGATGTTTATTTTGCTGATAGCATAAGCACCATGCAAAAGTTAGGACATTTAGATTTAGAGTCTAAAAAAGGCAAAGCACCGGGGGGCTACAATTATCCACTTTACGAAATTGGGGTTCCATTTATTTTTATGAATGCTGTTGGAACGGTAAGAGATTTGGTTACCATGGTTCATGAAGGTGGTCATGCAATCCATTCTTTTCTTTCTAGAGATTTAGAATTAACATCTTTCAAATCTTTAACTTCAGAAATAGCCGAATTGGCTAGTATGAGTATGGAGTTGCTTTCAATGGAACACTGGGATTCGTTTTTTGAAAATGAAAATGATTTAAAAAGAGCGAAAAAAGAGCACTTAGAAGATGTGCTTTCAACACTTCCGTGGATAGCCTTAATTGACAAATTTCAGCATTGGATTTACGAAAATCCAAATCATACAAGGGAAGAGAGACATGCAAAATGGTTAGAGTACCACAAAAGGTTTTCAGCCAATTGTATAGAATGGAGCGAATATGAAGATTTTAGAAAAACAATGTGGCAAAAGCAACTTCATTTATTTGAAGTTCCGTTTTACTACATCGAGTATGGAATTGCGCAACTTGGGGCTATTGCAGTTTTTAGAAATTACAAAAGCAATAAGCAAAAAGCAATTGAGCAATATAAACAAGCTTTGGCCTTAGGTTATACCCAATCAATTGGAAAAGTATTCGAAACTGCAGGCGTAAAATTCGATTTTTCAGAAAATTATATCAAAGAATTAGCGACCTTCATCCAAAAAGAATTAAACAGCATATAAATTAGTTAATTTAGTCGCAAATTTCACATCATGAAAATTTATACTTTTTTAATAGCCATTTTTTTTAATGTTTCTATCTTAAGTGCTCAGGTTGTCGGGCTTCCTACTTTTGCAGATATATGCGAAAATGAAGGTTCTTTTACCTTAAATACAGGAACTCCATCTGGTGGAGTTTACTCAGGTGTTGGTGTTATTGGGAATTCATTTAATCCAAGTGCAGCAGGTTCAGGAACTTATACAATAACATATACTTATATAGATGCTACGGGTACTTATGACACAACTCAAAGTATTACTGTAAATGCTGCTCCGGTTGTAAGTATGAGCAGTTTTCCTACAGTTTGTGAAAGTGATATTTTAGTTTCACTATCTCAAGGTAGTCCAACTGGAGGAACTTATTCTGGCTCAGGAATTTACTTTAATTCCTTGTTTTTTATCGATAGTACAGGAGGAGTTGGTTCATATCCAATCCAATATAAATATATAGATTTCAATACCGGATGTAGTGATTCTGTTAGTGCAAACTTGGTTGTAAACCCTTCTCCAAATGTTAATTTGGTAAGCTTTTCGGGCATCTGTGAAGATCAATCATCATTTACCATGATAGGAGGCACACCAAGCGGTGGAGTTTATGTTTTGAATAATTCAGATACAGTTTCAACTTTTGATCCAGCTATTTTCGGTGCTGATTCTCATTTGGTGAATTATTATTTTGCTGACCCTTTAGGATGTGTTGGAGTAGATACTGCTACTTTAGTAATAAATGCAGTTCCAGCCAAACCATCTGTATTCCCTTTTACATCTGATACTTTGTTATGTACAGTTGTAGGTGATGATTATGAGTGGTTTAAAAATGATTCTGTAGTTGGATTAAACTCTAGAAAATTGGCGGTTAATGGCCAAAATGGAGTTTTTAAAGTTAGGGTTACCAAAACAGGTTGTATTTCTGATGTTTCAGATCCTTACACTTATGGGGAACCTTTTAGTGTTGATGAATCAGAATTTTCTATGGAAGCTTCAATCTTTCCAAACCCTAATAATGGAGAGTTTCAAATAACTTTAAACACCCAAAAACGAATTAATTATAAAGTTTATAATGTAGTTGGAAGCATTGTTAAAAAAGGAATTTTTGTAGGAACAACAAAACTAAATTTGCAAGAAATTGGTAAAGGTCTCTACTTTTTAGAACTGCAAAATGAGGAAGCTTTTTCAAGTTATCCGATTATGGTTCAATAAAATTAAGATTAACAACTTGTTAATGTAAATTAAATAATTAATTTTGCATCCCATTTTAAAAAGCTAATTAATAAGCATGTACGCAATAGTAGACATAGCAGGGCAGCAGTTCAAAGTGCAAAAAGATCAACAAATTTTTGTTCATCGTTTACAGAATGAAGAAGGTTCAAAGGTTTCTTTCGACCGAGTTCTTTTAGTTGACAATGATGGCAAAGTAGAAGTTGGCGCCCCAGTTATCACAAATGTTTCCGTTGAGGGTAAAGTAGTGAAACATTTACAAGCCGACAAAGTGTTGGTATTTAAGAAAAAAAGAAGAAAAGGTTACCAGAAATTAAATGGTCATAGGCAACAACTTACCGAAGTTTTAATAGAAAGCATCGGTAGCGCAAAACCTGCTTCTAAAGCTGCTCCAAAGGCTAAACTAGCCGAAGAGTCAAAAGCTGAGGCTAAAGCAGCCCCAAAAAAAGTAGAAACTAAAAAAGAAGCTTCTGAAGATGCTTCAAATAAAGAATCTTAAAAACTTTTAGATAATGGCACATAAAAAAGGTGTAGGTAGTTCTAAGAACGGTAGAGAATCGGAAAGTAAGCGATTAGGTGTAAAAATATTTGGTGGTCAAACCGCTATAGCTGGCAATATTATTGTTCGTCAAAGAGGAACAAAACATCATCCAGGTGTAAACGTTGGAATTGGTAAAGATCATACCTTATTTGCTTTAACCGATGGTAAAGTAGTTTTTACCAAAAAAAGAGATAACAAATCGTTTGTTTCGGTTGAATCAGTTACCGAAGCTTAATTTGAAATATAATTTTTAAGGAAAATCCCGAGCTTCGGGATTTTTTTTTGCTTAATTTTAAAACTTAACCAATGCTTCAAATTCAATTTATTAGAGAAAATGCCGACCTTATAATAGATAAATTAAAGGTTAGAAATATTGATGCAAAAGCTACTATTTCTTCTGTACTCGAAGTTGATAAAAAACTACGGGAAGCAAAAACAGATTTTGAAAGCCAAAAAGCACAAGCAAACTCTTTGGCAAAATCTATTGGCGATTTATTTAAACAAGGTAAAGCTTCGGAGGCAAATGAATTAAAAGAGCAAACCTCCAATTTAAAGGAAAGTACTAAGGTTCTGCAAGAGAATATTAACACATTTCAAGAGGAATTAAATAACCTTTTGTATACCATTCCAAATATTCCAAATAGCCAAGTTCCAGCTGGTTCAACAGATCAGCACAATGAAGTAGTTTTCGAACATGGTGAAATTCCATTTGATGGTTTCAACAAAATACCTCATTGGGAAATTGCTTCTAAGTTTAACCTAATTGATTTTGAATTAGGGAATAAGGTTACTGGAGCTGGTTTTCCTTTTTACAAAGGTTTTGGCGCTCTTTACCAAAGAGCATTAATAAACTTTTTTCTTACTGAGGCCATTAAAGCTGGTTATACTGAATACCAAGCTCCTTTGTTGGTTAACGAAGCTTCAGGTTTTGGTACAGGTCAACTTCCTGATAAAGAAGGACAAATGTATTTTGCCAATGAAGACAACCTATACTTAATTCCAACAGCCGAAGTTCCTATTACCAATATTTTTAGGAATGAAATTTTGAATAAAAGCGACTTGCCAATAAAATCTACTGGATATACACCTTGTTTTAGAAGAGAAGCCGGTTCATACGGAAAAGATGTAAGGGGGCTAAACAGGTTGCATCAATTTGATAAAGTTGAAATAGTTCAAATAGCTCATCCTGACCAATCTTACAAAATTTTAGAAGATATGTTGGCGCATGCTAAAGGCCTATTAGAAAAACTTGGATTAAAATATAGAGTTTTAAAACTTTGTGGAGGTGATTTAAGTTTTACTTCAGCATTAACCTTCGATTTAGAAGTTTATTCTGCAGCACAAAATAGATGGCTGGAAGTAAGTTCAGTTTCAAACTTTGAAAGCTTTCAAGCAAATAGATTAAAGTTAAGATATAGAGATGAAGAAGGAAAAACCAATTTATGCCACACTTTAAACGGAAGTGCTTTAGCTTTGCCTCGTGTTTTGGCTGCATTGCTAGAGAATTATCAATCAGAAGAAGGAATTCATATTCCTAAGGTATTGCAACCATTCATGGGAATTTCAATCATTAAATAATGAGGTATTTTATTTTTTTAAGTTTCGTAATTTTTTTAATGGTTTTTGGAGGATGTAGTTCTGCCGAAAAACAAAAAATAGATAGAGTAGATAGCTTGTATTCTGTAATTGAGGCAGTGGAAGACTCCATGGAAATGGTAAGCATTGCTAAGGTGAACAGGTTAATTGATGAAAATCAAAATTTACTTATTAAAGTTCAAAACCAAACAAAAGATACCCTAACAAAAGAGCAAATGTTTTTTTGCTCCGATTTTAAAAGGTATCGAAAAACTTTAACGCAATTGGTTCAAAATATCGAATTTCAAGTTGGGCAAATTGGTTACTCCAAAACCCAATTAGAAAACCTAAAGGAAGATGTTAAAAACGGACTAATAATTGATGAGCATTTCAACAATTATTTCTCATCAGAAAAAGAATCAATTGCAAGACTTAAAGAATCTTCAGATAATATTACTGCTTGGTATAAAGGTACTTTTAAAAGGTACGATGAATTAAAAAAAGGCGTTGAACAAATACTTGAAAATAAATAAAATAAGGTTTTTTAAATTTACCTTTAGTGTGCTGCTAAGCACCCTTTCTCTTATTGGTATTTCTCAACCAACAACAGATCAGCAGTTAGCTGCTTATTATTTTCAAGAAGAAGATTTTGAAAAAGCTGTTCTTTATTACGAAAAGCTATACAAGGAGTCATACTCAGACTTTTTTTACCAATATTATTTAGATTGTTTGGTTAACTTAAAAAGTTATAAAGATGCCAAAAAGTTAGTTAAGCTTCAAATGAATATTAATCCAAATAACCTAAGCTATAAGGTTGATTATGGAATGGTTTACAAGTTTGAGGGAGACCCAAAAAAAGCCGATAAGCAATTTGTTGAGACAATTGAGGAACTTCCACCCATTAGCAGCAGTGTAATAGAATTGGCAAATGCGTTTCAGAATAATGGAGAATTTAATTATGCCCTTCAAACTTATACCAAAGGAGATAAGTTATTAAACGGAACTTATCCCTTTAACTTTGAAAAAGCACGCCTTTTTGGTCAGTTAAAAAGGTACCAAGAAATGGTAAATGAGTATTTATCTGTTTTATTGCTTAGCGAAAATTATTTACAATCTGTTCAAAACGAATTAGCCAGAAATTTTGCATTTGAACAAGGCAGCGAGCAAAACTCATTACTTAAACAAGAGTTAATAAAACTAATTCAAAAACATCCAGGTAAACCTGTCTTTTCAGAATTACTTATTTGGGTTTACATGCAAGAAGGTAATTATAGTGCCGCATTGCTTCAAACCAAAGCTTTAGATAAAAGGCTTAACGAATCTGGCGAAAGACTTATTAATTTGGCTAACATAGCCATATCTAACCAACAATTAGATGTTGCTATTGAATCTTATGATTATGTTGTTACAAAAGGCAAAAAATCTCCTTATTACACTGAGGCGCGAATTAGTTTGATGGATGTTTTAAAAGAAAAGCTATACAATACTCCAAACTATAGAGCAGAAGATGTTTTAAAATTAAAAGGTGCCTATCTTAAAACCATTGAAGAATTATTCTTGAATGCTAGAACAGCAAAAATTTACCGTGACTTTGCCCACTTAGAGGCTTTTTTCTTGAATAATGCCGACACAGCAATTACAATTTTAACAGATATTCTAAAAAATCAATCTGTTTCGCCTGAAGAAAGAGGAATGAGCAAACTAATATTAGCAGATGTTTATATGCTTAAAAATTTAGTTTGGGATGCATCATTGTTATACTCTCAAGTAGATAAATCATTTAAGTACGACCAACTTGGCGAACAAGCCAAATTTAGAAATGCGAAGGTTAGTTATTATGTTGCTGATTTTAGCTGGGCCAAAGCTCAATTAGATGTTTTAAAAGGAAGTACTTCAAAATTAATTGCGAATGATGCAATGGAACTTTCCTTGTTGATTACAGATAATACTGGTTTAGATTCAAATGAAATAGCAATGCAAATGTTTGCTAGAGCAGATTTGAGAATCTATCAGAATAATAAAGATAAAGCTTGGGGAATTTTAGACTCAATAACTACCACTTTTCCTGGCCATGCTTTGGCAGATGAAGTTTTAATGAGAAAATACCAAATTAGTTTAAAGCAAAATAACTTAGAAAAGGCAGAGCAATTCTTGCTACAAGTTTTAAAAGACCATCCCACAGATATTACTGCAGATAATGCCACTTTTTATTTAGCAGAACTTTATGAGGGTCCTCTAAATAACAAAGAAAAAGCAATGGAAAAATGCCAAGATTTACTTCTAAATTACCCCAACAGTATGTTTGTGGTGGAGGCAAGAAAAAGATTCAGATTACTTAGAGGAGATAACTTAGAACAATGATTATTTACAATGTTACCATAAAAATAGAAAACGATGTTCATGATGAATGGGTAAAATGGATGAAAACTGTTCATATACCTGAGGTAATGGAAACCGGCTTTTTCTTAGAAAATCGTTTTGCCAAAATATTAGTAGATGATGAGGATGGCGTAAATTATTCAATACAGTACAAATGCGCTAACCATCAAGATTTAGAAGAATATCAGCAAAAGCATGCCCCTCAATTACAAACAAAACATACTTTAAGATATAAAGATAAATTTGTTACCTTTAGAACACTTCTAGAAATTGTGGATGAACGTTAAGCCCAAAAAACAATTCGGTCAGCATTTTTTAACCAATCCTGAGGTTACCCAAAATATTATTCAACAAATTCAAAGTTTTGATTTTCCTGTGCTTGAAATTGGTCCAGGAAAAGGAATATTAACCCAAAGTTTATCTTCAAAAGATAAGTTTAAATGTGTTGAGATTGATAGAGAATCACACGAATATCTTCTTGAAAATAAAATTGTTACCGTTGATCAACTGTTAAAAGGAGATTTTTTAAGATTTGAGGTTTCCCAAATTTTTGATGGCGAAGAATTTATGTTGGCGGGTAACTTTCCTTACAACATTTCTACCCAAATTGTTTTTAAACTAATTGAAAGCAGAGATAAAATCCCTGTAATGATTGGCATGTTTCAAAAAGAAGTGGCCGATAGAATTTGCTCATTACATGGTTCAAAGCAATATGGTATTTTAAGTGTTCTTGGTCAAGCATATTTCAGCGCAAAAACGCTCTTTTATGTAGAGCCTGATTCTTTTTATCCGCCGCCAAAGGTTAGGTCTTCAGTAATAATTTTAGAAAGAATCAAAACTGAAATTGAGGTTCCTTATTCAGATTTGCATCGTGTGGTAAAAATGGCTTTTAACCATAGAAGAAAAACAATTAAAAACTCCTTAGGCTTACTAATTTCAGCTATACCTAATTTTGATCATCCTTTTTTAAAACTCCGTCCCGAGCAGCTTTCTGTGCAAGATTTTATAGACTTAACAAAGGCTTTATATAACACCCCTAATTAATATTACTTTTGCAACCGCTTGTTAAAGTAATATGCAGTTTCAATTAACCAGAGAATTTTTAGACCAATTAAGGTCGTCGCTTCAATCTTCTTCCGAGCAAGAAGTAATAAGCCTTGTTGGTGAGTTGCATGCGGCAGATATTGCAGAAATTGTTGAGGAATTAGAAATAGAGGAAGCCAAAATTCTATACTCATATTTAGATGCAGAAAAAGCTTCTGAGGTTTTGATAAATATTGATGAAGACATCAGAGACAAGCATATAGCAGCTTTCACTTCAAAGCAAATTGCAGAAATTTTTATAGAAAATCTTGAGTCTGATGATGCCGCAGATGTAATTGCTGTGCTTCCTCAACACGAAAGAGAAGAAGTAATTGCATGCCTTGAAGACCAAGAGCAGGCAGAAGATATTGTTGACCTTTTAAATTTTCAAGAAGGAACAGCAGGTGCCTTAATGGGTAAAGAATTGGTTGAAGTAAATGAAAATTGGAGTGTAAAGCAGTGTATTCGTGAAATGCGAAAACAAGCCGAAAACGTTGACCATATTTATACAATTTATGTGGTTGATGACCACGAAAAACTATTAGGTAGACTCTCACTTAAAAAAATTCTTACAGCAACAGCCGATAAAAAAATAGCCGATATTTATGAAACTGGTTTAATTACCTGCAAAACCTACACTCCTTCTGATGAGGTTGCGAATCTTATGGAAAAGTACGATTTGGTTGCTTTACCAGTTTTAGACGAGTTAGGCAGACTCGTGGGTAGAATTACAATTGATGACGTTGTAGATGTAATTAGAGAAGAGGCTGAAAAGGATTATCAAATGGCTTCAGGTTTAAGTGATACTGTAGACTCATCAGATAGCATTTGGGTTAATACACGTGCAAGGTTGCCATGGTTAGTTCTTGGATTAATTGGAGGAATTTTTGGAGCTCGGGTTATTGGCCTATATGAAGAAGATTTAAAAATAATGCCTCAAATGGCATTTTTTATTCCATTAATTGCGGCAATGGGTGGAAATGTTGGAGTGCAATCTTCGGCAATTATTGTTCAAGGCCTTGCCAACAACTCTTTAGGTATGGGAGGAATAGGTCCAAAGTTATCCAAAGAATTTTCTGTTGCGTTGTTCAATGGTTTTGTTTGTGCAAGCTTAATTTTATGTTATAACCTAATTGCCTCAGATTCTTTAGTGTTAAGTTACACGGTTAGTATTTCGTTGTTTGCAGTAATATTATTCGCTGCCTTATTTGGTACTTTGGTGCCTCTTTTGCTTAATAAATATAAAATTGACCCCGCTTTAGCAACTGGCCCATTTATTACTACAGTAAATGATATTTTAGGCCTTTTTATTTATTTTATTGTAGGGAGGATGCTGTATCTTGCATAAAATCAATTATTTATATTGTTAAAAACTTTAGTTAATTCTAATTATCTTTTCTTTATATTTGGTATTCTATCGTTATGGCAAATACAACCGAAGAAAAAAATATTAAAAAAAGTCATTTGCTCTTGTTGCTTCAATTAGCTCGAGCTGATGATAGAATGCACCTTAATGAAGATAAATTCATGCGTCAGGTGGCCAAAAGAATTGGGTTAAATAATACCGAATTTGAAGAGGTTAAATTTTATCCGGAGAGATTCACTTTTACCCTTCACAAATCTCAAAAAGGCCGTTTTAAATGTTTTGTTGATTTATTAAACCTGATGAAGGTTGATAATAATATAGCCAAAGAAGAAATCGATTTTATCAAAAGAATCGGCCTAATTTTAGGAATCAACATTCCATTAACCGAAGATTTAGTTGCCTTAATGGAAAAGTTCATAGGCAAAGAAGTTCCTTATGATGTAATCGAGGAAGCCGCTCAAAAGTACCTGAACTAATCAGGAAAATTTAATGAAAATTTTATTTATTGATACTGTGCATCCCATTTTGTGGGATAGGTTAAAAGCACATAATTTTAAATGTATTGATATTACCAACTTAACAGGTGATGAACTTCTTAATTCTATTTACACAGCTCATGGCTTGGTAATCCGTTCTAAAATTACATTAGATAAAACTGTTTTAGAAAAGTGTGAAAATTTAAAATTCATCGCTCGATCTGGTTCAGGTTTAGAAAATATTGATGTTGAATTTGCCAATGCAAAAGGCGTAAAAATATTTAACTCGCCAGAAGGTAATAGAACTGCTGTTGCTGAGCATGTTATAGGAATGTTGCTTAGTTTGTTTAACAACCTTAAACAAGGTGATGAAGAGATTAAACAAGGTATTTGGAGAAGAGAAGAAAACCGAGGAATTGAAATTGAAGGAAAAACCATAGGCATTATTGGGTATGGAAATACAGGAATGGCATTGGCCAAAAGGTTAAGCAGTTTCGATTGCAATATATTAGCCTATGATAAATACAAAACAAATTTTGGAAGCGCTACTGTAAAAGAAGTTTCCTTAAATGAAATTCAAGGTGAAGCAGACATTATTAGTTTTCATGTTCCATATAACCCAGAAACCTATTATTATTTTGACGATTCATTTTTAAATTCTGTAAAAAAGAAATTTTTTCTCGTAAATACTTCGAGAGGAAAGGTGGTTGACACCAAAGCAGTTATTGATGGTTTAAAATCGAAAAAAATATTGGGGGCTTGTATTGATGTTTTAGAGTTTGAATCGTCCTCATTTGAAAAAATAAACCCTGGATTTAAAAGGTCACTAAACTTCTTAAGAAATCAAGAAAATGTAATTTTAAGTCCGCATGTGGCAGGATGGACAGTTGAGTCTTATTTCAAACTTTCTAATGTTTTGGCTGATAAAATTTTGGCTCAGTTTAGCGCATCAAAAGCCTAACAGTATTTCTGCTTCTTTGCTCAAGTAATATTTTCCTTCCTTTTGTAAGTACTTTTATTATCTCATCATTATAATGTCTAATAGTCAAAAGGTCTAACCCATCATTATACTTTATTGCGTATTGATTTTCTAAAACCTTCATTAAGGCTTCTAATTTATTTTTCTCGAAAGAAGTATTGATGCTAAAGTTAATGGCAGAGTTTTGCATGGTATTTACTTCAAGGCCTAACCCATAAAGGGTATCAAAAATCTGACTAATGTGTTTTTCGCTTATAAAAGCAAAATCTTTGGTTGAAAATGAAACCAAAACCTGATTTGTTTTAAAAATATAACAAGGAATTAGTCCATCTTTCTCAAAATTCTCACTTATAACTGTACCTAATTCTTCAGGATTTAAAAACGATTTTACATGCAATGGAATTTTCTTATTTTGAAGAGGTTTAATTGTTTTTGGGTGAATTACACTTGCTCCGTAATAGGCTAATTCAATAGCTTCTTTGTAAGAAATTTCTTCTAATTTTTCTGTATTGTTAAAGTATTTTGGGTCAGCATTTAACACTCCGGGTACATCTTTCCAAATGGTTACAGATTTGGCATTTAGAGCATTGGCAAAAATGGCTGCAGTAAAATCAGAGCCTTCCCTGCCTAAGGTTGTCATAAAATTTCCTTTTGTGCCGCCAATAAAGCCTTGCGTAACCAATATGTTTTGTTCCCAATCTAAGCCTTGAATAGCCATTTCGGTTAATTCCCAATCAATATTGGCTTTTCTAAACCTGCTATCTGTTAAAATTAATTTTCGGGCATCAACCCATTGACATAAATTACTGTTTAAGTTTAAATAAGAAGCAATAATTTTTGTAGAAAGCAATTCGCCAACAGGCACAATTTGGTCGTAGTTTAAATCAAAATTATCAGAGGGAGGAATAGTTAAACGCTTTTCTAAATAGCCAAATATTTTTTCTAAAGCTTCATTTAAACTTGGGTTAGGCTCATTAAATAATTGGTTTACAATATCTGAGTGATATTTTTTAAGTGAATCAACCAGAGTTTTTAAATCATCAGATTGGTTAATGTAACCTTCAACAATTTTTTCCAATTCATTGGTAGTTTTACCCATGGCAGAAACTACTACTAAAATTTTTTCGTCACCATGTAAACCTAAAATATGGGCTACATTTTTTACAGCCTCTGCATTTTTTACCGATGCGCCTCCAAACTTAAAAACCTGCATTATTCAAACTCATTAAATTCTTGTAACTGATTGTAATTCAATTCGCCATTTAGCCAATTGGGATCTAAATCTGCATTGTACTTTTTGTAAAAATTGATAGCAGGTTGGTTCCAATTTAACACCTGCCACTCAAAACGATGCGCTTTTTTGGCTTTGGCAACTTTTAAAACTTCTTCAAATAATTGTTTACCAATACCTTGTCCTCTGTACTCTTTAGTAACAATTAGGTCTTCTAAATAAATGCAATTTCCTTTCCATGTTGAGTATTTAGTGTAGTACAAGGCAAACCCAACTACTTTTCCAATTTCGGTAGCCACATAAAAATCAAATATTTTGGTTTTGCCAAATCCGTCTTCTAAAAGTTGGTCTTCTGTAACCACAACTTCATCAGGTTCTTTTTCATATTCAGCCAATTCTTTTATCAAGTTTAAAAGAGATGAAATATCCTTTTTTGTGCCTTTTCTAATAAAAATCATAACAATGTTTTTCCAAATGTAAAATGAATGCCTTCTATCAAAAAATATTTTGAATTTTAATACGATATTTGGCCACCACATTGTTGAGTTATGAGCGGATATACCACATTAGGAGAATTTGTAATTGATAGGCAAACCGATTTTCAATATGCCACAGGAGAACTTTCTAGGTTGTTGAGCGCCATTAGATTGGCGGCAAAAATTGTAAATAGAGAAGTTAACAAAGCAGGTTTAGTAGATATTTTGGGTGAAACCGGCGTTGAAAATATTCAAGGCGAAACCCAACAAAAGCTAGATGTTTTTGCAGATGAAATTTTTTTAGAAGCCATACGAGTAAGGGGTGATGTTTGTGGAATAGGTTCAGAAGAACAAGATGAATATATCGCTTTCGAAAATGAACGCTCTAAACAAGGTAAATACATTTTATTAATTGATCCTTTAGACGGTTCATCAAATATTGATGTAAATGTTTCCATAGGTACAATTTTCTCTATTTACAGAAGAGTTTCTCCATATGGAACAAAGGCTACCAAAGAAGATTTTTTACAAGAAGGAAGAAAACAAGTTGCTGCAGGGTATGTAATTTATGGTTCATCTACCATGCTTGTTTTTGCTACAGGTAATGGTGTTAACGGATTTACTTACGATCCTTCAATTGGAGTATTCTATTTGTCTCATCCCGATATGAAAATTCCTGAAGATGGCCAAGTATATTCCATCAACGAAGGCAATTATGTTCATTTTCCTGATGGAGTAAAAAAATACATTAAGTATTGCCAAGATGAAGACGAAGCCACAAATCGGCCATATACTTCTAGATATATTGGCTCTTTGGTTGCTGATTTTCACAGGAATTTAATAAAGGGTGGTATTTACATTTATCCAACAAGTAAGAAGGCACCAAACGGCAAATTAAGGCTATTGTACGAATGTAACCCAATGGCTTATTTGATTGAGCAAGCCGGCGGCATTGCAACAGATGGTAAAAACAATATTTTAGATATTAAACCAACCGATTTGCATCAAAGAACCCCACTTTTTATTGGTTCAAAAAAAATGGTTGAAAAAGCCCACCACTTTGTTAAAGAGTTTGGAGGCTAACCAAAAATAAATTCTACAATTTCATAATGTTTTGCTAAACTATCCTTCTAGATTAGGGTTACTTTTGGAAACTGAAAAATGTCTATTACGCTAGAAGAGCTTAAGCATCTTTTTCAAAAATCAGAAAAAGTTCAAACTATTGTTTCTAATGTTCAAACCTTAGAAGCACCTAAAATTGCTTTGTCTAATTTACGAGGTTCGGGCGAATCATTTATTGCTTCTGCTCTTGTTGAGGAGCTAAAAGGAGTTCACCTTTTTATTGTAAATGATAAGGAACAAGCTGCTTACCTTTATAATGACTTTCAAAGTATTTTGGGAGAACAAAATGTTTTGTTTTTCCCGTCTTCTTATAGATTCCCTTATCAAGAAGAAAAAGTAGACAACAGTAATATACTGCTCAGGGCCGAGACATTAGAAAACCTTTCAAGAAGAAAAACCAAAACTTTGGTAATTACTTATCCTGAAGCAATAACAGAAAAGGTTGTAACCAAAAAGCATTTAAAAAAGAATACCCTCGAAATAAAAAAAGGTGATCTATTAGATTTAGGTTTCATTATTGACTTATTGGTTGAACTAGAATTTGAAAGAACCGATTTTGTTTACCAACCAGGTCAGTTTTCAATAAGAGGTGGTATTGTAGATATTTTTTCATTTGCCAACGAATATCCTTATAGGGTTGAATTATTTGGAGATGAGGTTGAATCTATCAGAAGTTTTGATCCAGCTTCTCAGCTTTCCATTAAACCAATGGGAAGAGTTAATATTCTCCCCAATGTTCAAGCATCAATGCTTAAGGAGCATAGAGAATCATTTATTGAGTTTTTAACTCCTGCAACAACTATTTGGGCGCAAGATTTAGATTTTACCATTGCCAAAGTGGGCCAAGAATTTATTCATGCATCCGAAGCTTATCAAAAATTATCGTCTACAATAAATCATCTTTCGCCAGAAGAATTATATGTGAGTGGAATTCGGTTAAAGGAGCTGCTTTTGCTGCATCCTGTTTTTGATACTTCAGGTAAAAACCAGTTAAAATCAGAATATAATTACACATTCAATCATCAATTACAACCAAGTTTTAACAAGAATTTCGATATTCTTTCAACCAATTTGGCAGATAATGAAAAAGCAGGATTTAAAACCGTAATTGTAGCCAACTCACCAAAGCAAATTGATAGAATACATAGGGTTTTTGATGACATCAATGCTGAGCTTGATTTTACCACTTTACAGCTAAACATACACAGTGGTTTTATTGATAAAGATTTGAAAATGGTAATTTACACCGATCACCAAATCTTTGAAAGATACCACAGGTTTAGACTTAAAGAGGGTTTTACCAAAACCAAACAGGCAATTACCATAAAAGAGTTAACAAATCTTCAAAAAGGTGATTTTGTAACTCATATAGATCATGGAGTTGGAAGGTTTGATGGACTCGAAAAAATTGATGTAAACGGAAAGCAACAAGAGGCCATTCGATTAATTTACCGAGATGGAGATTTACTTTATGTGAGTATCCAATCTCTGCACCGAATTGCAAAATATACCGGAAAAGATGGAACACCTCCATCAATAAATAAGTTAGGAAGCCAAGCTTGGGGAAACCTCAAGAAAAAAACCAAAAAGAAGGTTAAGGAAATTGCCTTCGATTTGATAAAGCTATACGCCAAAAGAAAAGCCCAAAAAGGGTTTCAATTTGCTCCTGATACGTATTTACAATTAGAGCTAGAAGGTTCTTTTATTTATGAAGATACACCTGACCAAACAAAAGCTACCAACGATGTGAAATTAGATATGGAAGCTGAAACTTCTATGGATAGGTTGGTTTGTGGAGATGTTGGTTTCGGTAAAACAGAAGTTGCTATTCGTGCTGCTTTTAAAGCGGTTACCGATGGAAAACAAGTAGCTGTTTTGGTGCCAACCACTATTTTGGCATTGCAGCATTTTAAAACATTTTCGGCTAGGCTAAAAGATTTTCCTTGTAATGTAGATTACATCAATCGATTTAAATCTAAAAAACAACAAACCGAAACTTTAAAAAGGCTTGCCGCAGGCGAAGTAGATATTTTGGTTGGAACACATAGAATTGTTGGGAAAGACATAAAATTTAAAGACTTAGGTCTTTTAATTATAGATGAAGAGCAAAAGTTTGGTGTTGGGGTAAAAGAGAAATTAAAAACCCTTAAAGCCAATGTTGATACGCTAACATTAACAGCAACTCCTATTCCGAGAACTCTGCAATTTTCATTGATGAAGGCAAGAGATTTATCAATTATCAATACGCCTCCCCCAAACAGACACCCGGTGCAAACTGAAATAAAACCATTTGCCGAAGATGTAATTAGAGATGCTATTTATTACGAAATTTCGCGTGAAGGACAAGCATTTTTTGTGCACAATAGAATTCAAAATATTCATGAAGTTGCCAATCTAATTAAAAAGCTGTGTCCTGAAGTGCAAGTAAAAGTTGCTCACGGCCAAATGGATGGCAAACAATTAGAAGAAATCATGATGGAATTTATTGAGCATGATTTTGATGTGTTGGTTTCTACTACCATTATTGAAAGCGGCTTGGATATTCCGAATGCCAATACCATAATAATAAACAATGCCCAAAATTTCGGCTTAAGCGATTTGCATCAAATGCGCGGCAGGGTAGGTCGCTCAAACAAAAAAGCATTTTGTTATTTGTTGGCGCCGCCAAAAGCAACTTTAACAAACGAAGCCAATAGAAGACTCAGAGCCTTAGAAGAATTCTCAGATTTAGGAAGTGGATTCAACATTGCCATGCGAGATTTAGACATTAGAGGAGCAGGAGATTTATTGGGTGGTGAACAAAGTGGTTTTATTAGCGATATTGGACTTGAAACGTTTCAGAAAATTTTAAATGAAGCCATTAAAGAACTCAAAGAAAATGAGTTTAAAGATCTTTTTGCAGATGAGGCCAAAAACGAAGATTTTGTTGAAGATTGCCAAATAGATACAGATTTTGAAACACTATTGCCAGATGATTATGTGGAGCATATTGAGGAGCGTTTGAGTCTTTACAAAGAATTATCTGACCTAGAAAATGAAGAGCAATTAGAAGGTTTCCAAAATCAATTGATTGATAGGTTTGGACCAATTCCAGAACAAACTTTTAGGTTGATGGATACCATTAGGTTGCGTTGGGTTGGGAAAAAATTAGGCTTTGAAAAGTTGGTGATCAAAAACCAAAAGATGATTTGCTACTTTATTCAAAATCCTCAATCAGATTATTTTCAATCGCCATTTTTCACCAAAGTATTGGCTTTTGTACAAAACCATCCGCATGAGGTTACCCTTGCAGAAAAGTTTGGCAAACTCCGGTTATCATTCAAAAATATCGACTCATTAAAGTTTGCACGAAAAAGACTTTCCGCATTGCAAGAGACTTATATTGAGGAAAGTATTTAAAGTTTCCGTTTGTTAATTCTAATTCCCGATTAATAAATGCACAAATGATAAGCAACTAATTTGCCTATATTTCGTCAATTAAATATTGATGAAAAAAGGATTACTACTTCTATTTACCATTATTGCCATTAATTGCATTGGAGCGCATAAGCAAGGAGCTTGGTTTGAGTATACCCATTTGGGAGGTGATTCTATTAAAGTTATCTTGAATGTTTATAGAGATTGCAATGGCATTGGAATGGGTGGCAACAACTATGATATTTTAATTTCTGATATATGTAGGAGCGATATTGTTAGAATGAATTACAAAAGCCATTCTCAAATTGGAATGGTATGTTCAAATTTTTCAAATCAAACAAGGTGCAATGGTGGTTTTTATTTTGATTATGAAAAATATGTTTACGAAAGCATTATTCAATTTGATACTTCGTGCGGAGATTTATTAATTGAAAAGTATAATTTTATTGGTGTCAATCCCAACCCCCCTAATATTATATTTTCCTCTTTACACCCTACCAATAGCTACATTTATCTGCGTATTTCAAATTCAGCTTTAAAGAATCAAAATCAAGGGTCTAAAGTTTTAAATAATAAGCTGCTTTTTAATTTCGGCTTAAACGAAGTTTATTCCATAAATCCACAATTATTTGATGCGGAAGATGACAGTTTTAAGGTTGAGTTAATTCCTTGGCAAGCATCAGATACCACCAGTTATACTCAATTTATTCCAAATAATGGGAAATCCCCATTTTACTTTACCGAATTAGATAGTTTAACAGGTTTAATGCATTTTATGCACAACCAATCAGGTAACCTCAATTTTAATTTAAAGGTATCATCCTTCAATCGGGTTTCTAAACAAATTGAATCTGAGTTTACAATTCAGTCGGCTTTGGTTTTTTCTACAAATGTTAGTCCTGGTAATTCTTTGTCGCAAGATTCTATTTTTAATCACTTTAGTAATGGTAGTCTTAACATCCAAAACAATAAAGTAAATATTTGTTTAGGCGATACTTTAAAACTTCATATTCCACTTGGAAATAGTCAACAAGGCAATAACTTCACTTTATTAAATAATATTCAAAACCAATTACCTGGTTCCTCAATTGGTCAAGTGCAAATAAATGGACAACCATTTTTACAATTGGCTTGGAAATCAAATTCGGTGTTTAATCAAAAATTAGTTCACCTTCAATTTATTGATAATCAATGTCCTTATTCAACTCATTTTGGGATGGCCTTTTTTTTAGATGTAAAACCTGCAATAAGTATTTTGCCCAAAACAGAAAGTTACTGTGCTAACGATACTGTTAATCTTGAAGTTTTAGAGGGACTTAAAGGTGTTTGGAGTTTAAAAGGTGGGGGACTTACAGCACATAATATTGGTTGTGATACTTGTCCAAAAACTTATTTTATACCTGAGAATAATTCAGAACTGTATTATTCTTCCCTTAATAATTTTGGTGTTTGCAGTAATACAGATTCTATTTATATTTCATTAAAACCAACTCAAAAGCCCGAAATTTTATTACCCGATACTTTTTGTAACAACCAAAATTTTAGTTGGCAAACAGCAGGCATTCCTAAAAATGGTGTTTGGTTAGATTCAGCTAAAAACATTGGAATTCATGGTGGTTTTGCAGATACTTCAAGTGGGTATAGAACACTTAAATATGCTATTATAGATAGTGTTTGTGGCTTTGCAGATACAGCTACTAAAACAGTTTATTTGCACACTGCACCAATTGTTGTCTGGAATGATTCATTTGAAATATGCTACAATTCTCCCCCAATGAGTATTGCCACAGCAATGCCTCAAGGAGGTGGCTATAGTGGCTATGGCATAGATTCAATTATCGGTATTTTTAATCCAAAACATGGACTTTTAAATATGAAAAGCTCGGTTATGTATAGGTATAGAGATCCTAATACACTATGCAGAACTTTGACTATAAGTAATGTTTTTGTTTTGCCTTTGCCAGCTGTTAGTATTAGCCCTATTTCACCAATTTGCGAAAGTGAAGATACCCTTGTGATTACCCAAATGCTGCCCAAAACAGGAGGGGTATTTTTTGTGAATGGAATTGTTGGAGATACTATTTACCCAAGTTTATTGGGGCATGGAAGTTTTACCGCTTATTATGCCTTGGAAGATTCAAATAGTTGTAGAGATACTGCAACAAGAGTTTTTACCATAGACAGCATGCCTTTTACTCCACAAATTATTGCCTTAGGAAAAGATACACTTATCTCTTCGGTTAAAGGCTCAAAATACAATTGGTATTGGAACGGAACCCTATTATCAAACCAAAGTGAATTTTTGGTTTATCCTAATGTTGGAACTTATCAAGTTGAGGTAGAAAATAGAACTTGTATTTCGGAGGTTTCTGAGAGGTTTACATACAATCCATTAAATATTTCTGAAATAAATAGAAATGGATTTAAGGTTTATCCTAACCCAAACAAGGGTAAATTTCAGGTTTCTTTTTCTGAGGGTTATTTGGGTAAATCAGTTTTTATTTACAACAGCATTGGGCAACTCATAAGTCAAGTGAAAATCGAAAACCTACAAGAGGAAATAACAATCAACAAAAAGGGAGTTTACTTTTTTAAGCTTGAAAATGGGTTAGAAGTGTCTAAGATTGTAGTTAAATAATATTCACTTCTCTCTCTAGCTCTATACCAAATTTAGATTTAATATCTTGAAGAATTTTCTCAGATAAATCGAATATTTCGGCTCCTGTTGCTCCTTTGTAATTTACCAAAACCAAAGCTTGATTTTTGTGCACTCCATATCTGTTATCAAAAGTTTTTCCTTTCCAACCTGCAGTTTCAATTAGCCAACCTGCAGGCACTTTTACCTCATTTTCTGATACTCTATAATGAGGAGCACTTGGGTATTCCTTCAAAATATTTTCATAAACCTCATTGGACACAACAGGGTTTTTGAAAAAGCTCCCTGAATTACCAATTTTTTTTGGGTCTGGTAATTTTGAACTTCTAATATTTATAACGGCTTGGCTTACATCAAGTGGAGTAGGCGAGTCTACTTTTAAGTTCTGAAGTTCTTGCTCAATAGCTCCATAACTTGTGTTAAGCAGGCGATTTTTTGAGAATTTAAAACCAACTTTGGTTATAATGGTTTGCCCTTTTAACGATGTTTTAAAAATAGAGGTTCTGTAGCCAAATTCGCATTCATTTTTGGTGAACTTTAAAACTTCACCTGTTTTTATATTTACAGTCTCTAAGTAATCAAAAACCTCTTTCAATTCAATACCATAAGCTCCAATGTTTTGCATGGGTGCAGCACCAACACTTCCCGGTATTAGTGATAAGTTCTCTGCCCCAAACCAATCATTTTGCAAACAGTATTGAACAAAGGAATGCCAATTTTCACCTGCGCCAGCTTCCACATAAAAAAAATCATCATCTTCTTTAGATAGGTTTATACCTTTTATTTGGTTGTAAACAACAAGTGCATCAACATCTTTGGTTAACAAAATGTTACTTCCTCCTCCAAGTGGGAAAATATTTTCTTGCTTGGTGATTTTATAGCTTAATAAATCGAGCAAATGAGCAGGAGAATATATTTCTGTAAAATATTTGGCATTTGCTTGTAACCCAAAAGTATTGAGTCCAAAAAGTGATTTGTTTTCTTCAATTAGCACCAAACAAAGCTATTTATCAAAGCTTCAAATTGAATTTGATTAAGTTGATGTTTTTAACATTAAAAAGTAAATTGAAAAGTTTAATCGATAATTCCGTCTTTTTCTTTTATTTCTTCAATCCAGCCAAAGTTTTGAGTAAAGTATTCGAACCTTTCAGTAATGGGGTTCCATTTTACTTTAAATTCTGTTTTAGCCAAATCAACATTTTTTTCTCTCACATTGAATAAATTACAATCAAGAAATATTTTACTTACTTGATCGGCATACATTTTTTCAGTATTCAAGGTAATTTTTGAGGTGAGATGACCAGGGTGAGAAATAACCAATAAGTATTCTGATTCTTTTTCAAGTTTTAAAACTAATATTCCTTTTTCGTTTGTGTAGGCTGTTTCAATAAGTGAATCACCATTGTAAATAAAAGCAAGTGATTTGCCTAAACCACCAAACTGATTTACCGTTTTCAGAATTACTTTAATCTCAGATTTATTTGCAAATGCAAATTGAATTATGAAACTAAATACAAATGATATTAAAAACTTTTTTACCATGCCATTAGTTAGTCCATTATTAAGCCATGTATTTAATTTTTTATAAATCAGTTGTTTGTGGATAATGTTAAGACTATGTTTATCCATAGGATAGAATTTTTTCCGAAATTGGGAAAAAAAAGAGGGCCTTTTGAGCCCTCTTTTAAACCAAAACAACCTATGAAAAGAGTTTAATTTTTTCAGCAGCTTCTAAAAGTTTCTGCTTTTCTAATTCTTCAATTTCTTTAATCCAACCGAAGTTTAATCCGAAAGATTCAAATTTCTCTAAAATTGGATTCCATTTTATGGTGTATTTAACCATTTGTAGGTCAATATCTTTGTCGTGTAAATTGTACAATCTTATTGGTAGAGTTACTTTTTTTACTTCATCTTTAAAAAGATATTTAGTGCTTAGTTTGATTTTATTGGTAACATGACCAGGTTTTGAAACAGATAAAGTATAATCTATACCTCGCAGCAACTCTAATTTAATTTCACCTTTGGCGTTAGAGTAAAAAGTGCCCACCAAACTATCTTCCATGTAAACAAAAGCTAAGGCCCCAAAAAGTGGCTCATTGTTGTTGTAAACCAAGGTTTTAAATTTTACTACATCAATTTTGGCGCTTAAAAATGATGCTTGTAAGCTTAAAACTAAAGTGAAAATTATAGTTGTAAAATATTTCATGTTTTGGATGTTTGGTTTTGTATAATCCAATGGTTTGCCAAAACATTTTTAGGTGTTAAAATATTGAAAATAAGTGATTTAAGTTATTGGCGGTAAATTGGTTTTCTAATATTGGTATATTTTTTCCAAAATTGGGAAAGCGTTATTCAGTCTTTTTATGCTTTTCTACCTCTTCAATTTCCTTAACCCAACCAAAATTCAAATTGAAGTACTCAAATTTTTCCGTAATGTAATTCCATTTTACTTTATAATTCACCTTATTAAAATCAATTTTTTGGGCTGCCACGTTGTAGAGTTTGCAGGCAATAAATATTTTACCCTTCATCGGGAAGCATTTTTTCGGTACTTAAGGTAAAGTGAGAAGAAACATGGCCTGTATTAGAAACGACCAGGAGGTAAGTTTTATCTTGAGTTAGGTTTACTGTAGCTTTCCCATTTTTTGAAAATTTCCATTGTAAACAAGAATATCATTTTCATATATAAATATTTTTCATGCTCTAGAATCCCAAATTGATTTCTTATTTGAAGGTTAATTTTTATGGGGTGTTTACTTGCTTTTGTTTGAAATAGAATCCCAAATGAAATTAAAATTAGTAATAGAATTTTATTCAATTAAGTTAGCGTAGTGTTTATAGCGTTCAACAACCTGTTTTACATAAAAAACGGGCTCTGAGCCTTTGCAATAGCCATAATATACAACTTCATCGTTGTAGTATTTTTCCTCTGCTTTGTTTTTGAGCATTAGCTCAACATTATTATTCCAAATGGTGGGGTCTAAACCAAATTTCTCTGCTAACCTTGTTGCATCTAAAACATGACCTAAACCAACATTGCATGAGGCTAATGCAAATTTTAAAGCTTCATTTTTATCTGTTATTTTGGGAGTCCAATAATTCTGAAGTTCGCTTAAATATGAGCAACCAGCATAAATATTAAAACTTGGATCAGATAAATTTCCGTCTCCGAATTTTGCTGCGGTTTCTCGCAGCAATTGCATTAAGCCTTGGGCGCCTGTCCAACTTTGGGCACTTGTGTCGTATTGAGATTCTTGAAAAATAACAGATGCAATTAAGCGCCAATCAAAATCAAACTTTGCGGCATTCAATTTTATGATGTCATCATATTCAGAAATTCTATTTTTATCTGAGCCGTAATCGCTGGTTACTTTTTTCGCATAGGCTGTTCTTGCCAAAAAGTATTTTAGATATATGGTATGATAATCATTAGTTTTTTTCTTTTCTAAAATCCATTTATTTAAAATGGTTTGAAAGCTAGTAGCTTTTTTGTTTACTGCCCAAGCAATATTTTGGGTAAAACTAATAGGGGTTTCTATGTCTATATTAGGGTAGTATTTTTTATTGGTTTTGGCTACATTTTCATCGGCAATGGTGTAATCAATTTCACCTTCAGCTACCATTCTTATCAATTCTTCGGTTTGTAATTTTCCATCAGCATCAACAATGTGAATTTCGTTACCAATTTCATCCGAAAGACTTACTAACCTATCATAAAAAGAAGAATTACGCCTTACCCAAACATTTTTATTTGAAAGTTCAATAGGGTCTTTTATCAATTGACTGTTTACTTTATCCTCATTTAATTGTCAATAATTTTCTGGTAATTTTTGAACCAAAACTTGCCTAGTAGATAAATGTGGCTCAGTAAAGTTTACCAATTCTTGCCTGGGTTTTGTAATGGTAAGGTTTGCAGCTATAATATCTCCAAAACCATTATTCAGCTTCTGGAAAACAGAATCTAAATCGTTAATTAGTACAATTTCTAATTCAAGATTATTTTCTTGGGCAAACCAATTTAATAATTCATACTCAAAACCAAGCGGTTGTCCTCTGTAAATAAAATAAGACGTTGTGCTATTATCAACCAAGGCAATCAATTTGCCTGATGACTTTATTTCATCCCAATCTCTTACTTGAATAAGTTGTTCTTCTGATTTTTGCAAAGGCTTTTTGCATCCTGAAAAAATCAAAGAGAAAAAAAGAAGAAAGAAAAAAAATCTCAATAAAATTATTTTGCAAGCAATTTAACCAAAACATAGTAAAAGGCCAAAACAGAAGCAATTAAAACAAACACCCAATAAACACCTTTGTAATGCCTTGCTCTTACTTTTTTATCTTTAAAAAAGGCATAGCTTATGCCGATAATAAAAATTACCAAGAATGAAATTGCAAAAATTAATTGGCCTGATGAAAATGTCATTTTAGTTTTATTGTAAAACCCGAAATGGGTTAATTGGTTGCAAATTTAGTTTTAAACTAAAGCAATAATTTTAAAATTGTTATCCAAAAAAAGTTTCAAAAAATCCCAAATCCACATTGTATATTTACACCACAAAAAATTCCCCATGCCCACAAGTTCAAAAGAATTAGATTTTAATAAAAACGAAGACGCTAACAAACTTTTACTTTCTAAACTAAACTATAACTTCAACCAAGTTGCTTTGGGAGGTGGTAAAAAGAAAATCGAAAAGTTGCATGCTCAAGGCAAAATGACTGCACGCGAAAGAATTGAGTTTTTACTTGATGACAACGCACCTCAAGTAGAAATTGGATCTTTTGCAGGTGATGGAATGTATAAAGAATACGGCGGTTGTCCTTCTGCAGGTTGCGTAGTAGTAATAGGCTATGTAAGTGGTAAACAATGTATTGTTATTGCCAATGATGCAACTGTAAAAGCTGGAGCTTGGTTTCCTATTACAGCAAAAAAGAATTTAAGGGCACAAGAAATCTCCATAGAAAATAATTTACCAATAATATATTTGGTTGATAGCGCAGGCGTGTTTTTGCCTTTGCAAGATGAAGTTTTTCCTGACAAAGAACACTTTGGTAGAATGTTTAGAAACAACGCCATCATGTCTTCAAAAGGAATTGTTCAAATTTCGGCCATTATGGGAAGCTGTGTTGCAGGGGGAGCATACTTGCCAATTATGAGTGATGAAGCCATGATAGTGGACAAAACTGGAAGTATTTTCTTGGCCGGTTCATACTTGGTAAAAGCTGCTATTGGCGAAGAAACTGATAATGAAACCTTAGGCGGAGCAACAACGCATTGCGAAGTTTCTGGCGTAACAGATTACAAATGTCTTGATGATAAAGATTGCTTAACAAGAATTAGAAATATTGTTGACAAAATAGGAGATTACACTCCGGCAGGTTTTAACCGAGCGAAACCGCAAAAACCTGCTTTAGATGAAAACGAAATTTTTGGAATTTTACCTGCTTCTCGCGAAAAACCTTATGATGTAAGAGATATTATTAAAAGAATTGTAGATAACTCTGAGTTTGAAGAATACAAAGAGTTGTATGGCAAAACCATTGTTACAGGCCTAGCCCGAATTGAAGGTTGGAGTGTTGGCATAGTTGCCAATCAACGAATTATGGTAAAAAGTAAAAAAGGCGAAATGCAATTTGGGGGAGTTATTTATTCAGACTCAGCAGACAAGGCCGCACGATTTATCATGAATTGCAACCAAAAGAAAATTCCACTAGTGTTTTTGCAAGATGTAACAGGTTTTATGGTGGGCAGTAGAAGCGAACATGGAGGAATAATAAAAGACGGAGCTAAAATGGTAAATGCCATGAGTAATTCTGTGGTACCCAAGTTCACTATAATTATGGGTAATTCTTATGGAGCAGGAAATTATGCCATGTGCGGCAAAGCTTACGATCCAAGATTAATTGCTGCTTGGCCAAGTTCTCAATTGGCGGTTATGGGTGGAGCACAAGCAGCCAAAGTATTGTTGCAAATTGAAGTTGCTACTTTAAAGGCAAAAGGCGAAAAAATTACTCCTGAAAAAGAAGCTGAGATTTTAAAAACAATGACTGATAGGTATAACTCACAAACATCACCTTACTATGCCGCCTCAAGGTTATGGGTAGATAATGTGATTAACCCATTAGATACTAGAAAATGGATTTCGATGGGAATTGAAGCCGCCAACCACAAACCAATAACTGAGCGTTACAACGTTGGGGTTATCCAAACTTAAATCTTTACCACTTTTTGAGAAAATGAGTTTCCTTCAGAGCTTGTAAATTTTAAAATATACAATCCTGTTTTTTCATTTGAAAAATCAATTACTTGATTGGCTTGGTTTACCAATATGTTTTGAATTAATTTTCCTGAAAGATTAAAAATTTGAAGATTTCCATCGAAGTTATTCACGAAAAAGTTTGAACTTGTTTGGGTGGGATAAACTTTAGGTAAAGCGAAATTCAAATATTCCACAGAAGCTGGAGGCCCTCCATCTTCGCCTAAACTTAAAGATGTTTTTGCAGCCCCATCTCCACTAGTTGCAGAATTTTTATTTACAGCATTTCCTGATGAATAAAATGTAATGCTTCCGGTTCCAGCAGCTGGAGCTTTCCACTTTAATTTAAAAGAATTATTAGTCGTAATGTCATTGTGTTCAGCGTAACTTCTTCCATTTACCGAAACCAATTTAACATTAGATTCTGGGTTTTGCCAACCTGGTAATCCTGTATTGTTAGCATCAGCCAAACATACCATTTGAAAACCATAACCTAAGGGAGTACCTGCTGTTGGGGTAACCAAAACCTCTACATCATAAATAGTTTCTGGTATATAATCGGTAATTGTGTTTCCTGCGCTATCAGTTATGTTTATTTCAATACTTGCTTGAATAGGGCCCCCATTATGGCAGCTTATGCAGGTTTGATTGTTATCTCCAGGTGCTCCAGTGTTTCCTTCGTTTGCAGCTGAACCTCTTCCTCCAGAACTGCTGGAAATGGAAATTGAGAAAATAGTTAATACAGCAATTCCTGAAATAAAAAGTAAAATTTTTCGCATAGGTTGAGGTTTTTGAAAATAACAGAACTACAAATAAAATGTTTTAGGGTTTACTAATTTAAGGCCATTTTTTGTTTTTGATATAGTCAACTGAGGTTTCAATAAGTTCAGTCAAAACTTCTAAATTTAAATCCTCTAGTTTTTTCACATATAAACAAGATTTCCCTGTTTTGTATTTACCTAATTTATTCATCAACTCATCATATTTAGAAAAGCCCGACATAATATATAATGTCAATGCTGTTTTGCGGGGAGAAAACCCGGTAGTTAAAAAATCACCTTCACGACCTGTAGCGTATTTGTAATGGTAAGTGCCAAAACCAATAATTGATGGCCCCCACATTTTGGCGGGTTCTCCAGTAATTTTTTCCATCAGTTTTAAAACTTCAAAACTGTCTTTGCGCCTTTGGTCGTTTTCAATAGAATTTAGAAAGTCGATTACACTTTTTTCAGTAGGTTGGGTTTTGTTTTCGGCTGCCATAAATTAAGATTTTATAAAATTTAAAATTAAATCTACGAACTCTTCAGATTTTTTGGGCAATTGTTCCTTATTCCATGGATGACTTGCACCAAAGGTGTGACCTGTTTCTTCAATGATTTCTAGTTGAGCATGAGGAATTAAATCTTTTATCCTGATTGCTTGTTCAACATCTACAGCCTCATCATTATTTCCATGAATAATTAGAGCAGGGCAAGTAATATTTTCTGCATTTAACTCGATAGACAAGGCTTCAAAATGCTGTAAGTAGTTTTCTCTAAACTGCCAATACAAGGGCATTTGTTGGTTTGTTCGCGCATTGGGAATAAATATTACTCCTTTTTCTTCCCATTCATTAACATTTGGTGGATTTAAAGTTCTGCCTAAATCTAACAAGGCAGCAAGGGTTATTACTTTTTTTATTCTTGGGTCAGCTGCTGCTTTTAGCAGTACAATACCACCGCCACGACTGTGACCAATCAAAGCTAAATTAGAGAAATCGTACCAATTAGAGAATTCGTTTTTGGTTTCTAAAAAGTCTAAAAGCACTTCTAAATCATTTAACTCTATGCTATAGTTGTTATTTCCAAAAGCTTCTAAATCTGTAAAGTTGGTTAGGTCTTTAGGCGTAGTTCCATTGTGACTAAAATTAAATTTCACAAAGCAAATACCTTCATTGGTAAATTTTTCCGAAAGCAAATTGAAAGTTCCCCAATCTTTAAAGCCTTTAAATCCATGAGCAAAAACAATAAGGGGGGCATTTTTAGTTTTTGAGTTTAAATCGAATGTAATGTGCTTGCCATATTTACCTGGTATACTAGCTTGATACATATATTGGATTAATTTTATGCCAAAATAACCAATATGTATGTATATAAAAACTTCAATTTAAGAGGGGTTTTATCTTTTTCGGGCGGACACATAGTTTACATTACTGTTTGGGCCACCATTGTGGCAAGCTTATATGCTTTTACAAAATGGGAGTGGTTTGTAATACCTTGGTTACCACTTTCTGTTATTGGCACTGCAGTGGCATTTTACGTTGGGTTTAAAAATAACTCAGCCTACGATAGGTTGTGGGAGGCTCGAAAAATTTGGGGAGCCATTGTAAACGGAAGCCGAAGTTGGGGAACCAATGTAAAAGGCTATGTTGGGAATCAGTTTTTAGATGATGAAAAATCTGAGAATGAACTACATGAAAATTACAAAAGGTTAATTTACAGACACATTGCTTGGTTGTACACACTTAGAGGTCAATTATTGGTTCCAACAAGTTGGGAACATGTTAGTCTTTCGGGTCATGTTGGTAAAATGAATAAAAAAAGAATGGAAAGTTGGGGTAAAACTATGTTTGATGACCAATTTGTAGGTAAGGAGTTACAAGAGTTTTTAACCAACCAAGAATTAGATTTTTTAAGCAAGAAAAAGAATTTGGCAACACAAATTATCGATTTGCAATCTCAAGATTTAAAGAAGCTACGAGCGGAAAACCTAATTGATGATTTTAGGCACATGGAGTTACAAAAATTACTGAATGATTTTTATACATTTCAAGGACAAGCAGAAAGAATTTAGAAGTTTCCGCTGCCCAGACAATATGGCTCTGTAAGTTTCATTTTTGTAGGGATTTTTATTTTTTTATTGCCATTAGGAATGGTTTCGGAGTTTGCCAAATTGGGTGAGTTTGGAATTTGGTTTTCAATTCCGTTTACCGTTTTGGTAGGTTGGGTTTATGTGATGATGGAATTGGTGGGAGATTATTCTGAAAACCCATTTGAAGGTCTAGGAAACGATGTACCCATGCTTGCCTTGTGCCGAACCATTGAAATAGATTTAAGAGAAATGCCTGGTGAAACCAAATTACCAAAAGCTATTGAACCAAAAAATGGGGTTTTGATGTAAGTTTTTTAACCTCAATCCTTCCTTTCATAAATTTCTACCCAAGCGCTTTCTTTTTCAAACCTTTTTTTAAGAAAATAGGTTGTATCAGATTTAAATTTTAGGTATTCTTCTTTTCCTTCCATTCTTGAAAAGATTCTAATTTTTTCTCCGTCATTAAAATTCCCACTTGCTTTTAAATAAGGCGATTTAACAAATTTGGCTTCTGGTATTCTAAGCGAACTAAGCATTAAAAAATGACAAGCAACTTTATCCTCTTTGTTGTAATTGGAATTTACAAAGTCAATAGCTTCTTTATTTACCCTTGCCATATTTTCAAAACCGAGTGTGTGGTCAGAAATTGTGGATTTACTTCCTACTAAAAGAGATACAGGAACAAGCAACAACAAAAGAAGCATTACGAACTTACTTTTATTTTGAAGTGCTATAAAAAATAGCAACCCTGTGCCAATAATTAGGAAAGGAATGTAGGCTAAAATATACCTATCAGAAAAGAAATTTACTCCCAAGAAAAGGTGATAAAGAATTCCAAAAACTAGCCAAACCCAAAGAAAGGTTTGTTGTTTTTTTTCAATTTTTATCTTCTTGAAAAGAAGGTATATGCCACTAAAAAAAGAAATTATAAAAAGCGAATTTCTTCCCCAATAAATGTGGCTATTAGAAAAATAACGCTGTATTTTGTTGGCAGTTGTACCAATGGAAGTATCTATATATCTAATGTGTTCAGGAAAGAAAATCCAACCTTCTTTAAAGTATTGAGTTGAAAAGAATAACCCCAATGTAATTAATGGGAAAAAGAAAAGGTATGTTTTTGGCGGAACTTTAAATTTTATTATTTGGTGTCTGTTTTCTATCAAGAAAACTATTCCTAAAGCAAGGCAAATAATTATTCCACTTTCTTTGGTAAGTATTGCAAAACTTGAAAAAAGCACCATTAGCCAATACCTTTTTTCTTGGTAAAAGTAGCAGGCTAATAATCCCCAAAGTGTTAGCATCATTTCGGGCAATATCAGAACAGATTGAGCCCTAAAAATATTTTGAACTGCTAGCAAAGCACAAATTGAAATCGCTCCATAATTGTTGGTGAGCTTTTTTGAAATCAACCAAGTTGCCAATAAAGTTGAACCAGAAATTAATAAAGCATAAAGCCTAAAAGTGGTTAGTTCATCACCAAATAAATTGATAAATACTCCACCTAAAAAGTGAAATAATAATGGGTGGCCTCTCGAAAGCTCAGCATCTAAAACTCCCGGCAAAAGGGTAGGACCTATTTCTGCCATTTCGGTTAATGCAGGTGCATAAACCCAAATTTCATCCCAATAAAATGGAACATCAATAAGCGGAAAAGAAAGAAAAGCAAATAAAATGGCTACTGCTATGAACCAAATATTGCTTTTAAAGATTTGCATTAATTGTTGTTTTGCAAACAATAATACTGTAAAAGCTATTCTAATAAACTTCCACTAATTCTAATCAAATCGGCTTCGGCTAATTTTACTTGAAAGCTGCTGTTTACCAAAGTGCTTTTGGTGCGGGCAAAATTCAATTGGGCTTGTCTAAATTGAGTGTTGGTTACTTTGCCCAAATCATACAATTCTTTGGTGCGGTTAAAGTTGAGTTTTGCAGTTACAAGATTTTTCTCATTCAACTCAACCACACGAATGGCGTTTTGGTAAGTAGAAAAAGCATTGTTTAAATCTCTAACCAACTGCTTTTCGGCTAATTCTTTTTGCAGGGTAGCATTTTCTAATTGTATTTGGGCATTTTGTCTTTGGGTACTTTGTACGCCTCCTCTAAAAAGAGGGTAGGTTAAACTTAAACCTGCATTAAAACCTGTGTTTTGGTTCGATAATACAATTCCAACCTCGTTGTTAGAACCTGAATAACCATAACTTGCATTAGCGGCTATGGCAGGCAATAAAGTAGATTTTGTTGTTTTTAATTGCTTTTCAGAAATTAAAATATTGTATTCGGCATTCATAACACCGGCATTGTTTTGTTTGGCCTTATCAAAAAGGTTTTCAATTTCTAAGTCTTTATTTAAAGTAACATCTTCTTCCACTTTATACATTAAGTCGTTTTCAACGCCCATTAAAAAGTTCAAGTTTCTTCTTGAATTTACCCAAGCCAACTCAGCATTTAAAAACGCACTTGAATCTGTGTTTAAATCTACTTCGGCACTTAAAAATTCAATTTTCGAGCTTCCTCCAAATTCGTTGTAAGTTTTTGCTCTTCTGTATCTTTCTTTAGAAATTGCCAAAGCTTCTTTCCCAATTTTCATCTGGTTTTGTAACCTAGCCATTTCATAATAACCAGCTATTACCTGCAACAATGTGTTTTCGATATTTAGCCTAGTTTGTATTTCAGTTTGGCTTTTGCTCGCTTTTAAAATATCATAATTGTAAAACATGGCCAAACCATCAAACAAAGTATAGTTTAGGTTAACCGACAAATTGTTGCTTGTGCTTTGCGCTCCATTTTGTTCTACCGGAGCAATGTTTCCGGCAAATTCTAACTTGGTGTTGTTGCTAGAATAGTTTGTGGCTCCATTTAGAGTGACATTAGGCAACATGCCTGCATTTCCCATATTGGAGTTGTTTTCGGCAACCGCAATGTTGTTTCTAAATACCTTGATGTTGAGGTTGTTGTTTAAGGTTTTCTCAACGGCTTGTTCTAGCGTTAATATTTCTTGGGCATTTATTGATAGTGCTCCAAACAGCAGGAAAATAAAAAGTATATTATGCTTCATGCTCAAATTCTAATTCTTGGTAAGCAGGTTCAACAGATTCGGGACTCGGCTTTTTACCTTCCCAAAGCCAGAGGGCGTAAACTTTTACTCTATTAAATAATATCAGGCCCAAAGGCAAGGCCACTAAGGTTGTAAAAGTTGCAGCAATTAATCCATAGCCAATCGAAATAGCCATTGGAATTAAAAATTGGGCCTGGAAACTTTTCTCTAAAATCAAGGGGGCCAAACCAGCAATGGTTGTAACCGAAGTCAATAAAATTGGTCTAAACCTAGATAAACCTGCATCTAAAATAGCTTGGCCAAATAACATCCCGCTTTTAATATTTCTATTAAAGGCAGTAACAAATACCAAACTGTCGTTTACCATAATTCCAATAAGGCCAATAATTCCGAAAAACGAAAGCAAACTAATTTGGGCTCCGTGCACCCAATGTCCCCAACCTACGCCAATTAAGCCAAGTGGCACTAACATATAAATTAAAATACCTTGTGGAATTGACCTAAAGGTTAAAACAATAACCGAAAACATCAATAGTAAAATAATAGGTACAACTTTCTTTACTGAGTTAAAAACCTTGGCTTGTTGCCTGCTTTGGCCTTCAAAGGTGTACGAAATTGAAGGGTACTTTGCTAAAATTGGAGGAAGAATTACATCTTCAATATTGGCTAAAATATCAGGTACGCTTTCCTTATCGGGATTGGCCAAATCTGCTTCAATTCTAATTTCTCTTTTTCCATCTAAATGGTTAATAGCTACCACGCCTCTCTCAACAACATAGGTTGCTACTTCATGCAAAGGGATTTCTCTTCCATCTGCCAACCTAATTCTCATGTCTTCTAATTGAGTGAGAGATGATCTTTCTTGTTCTTGGTACCTAACCCAAACTTTTACTTCATCTACACCGCGCTGTAATCGTTGTACTTCGCTTCCAAAAAAACCTTGCCTTACTTGCGAAACAACATCTTGCAAGGTTAAACCTAGAAGTTTGGCTTTTTCTTTTAGCTCAATATTTACTTCTCTAATTCCTTTTTGGTCGTTATCAACCACATCTTTTAAAGAAGCTAAATTTTCAAGTTCATTTTGAAGTTCTTGCTTAGCAGATTCGAGTTCGTTTAAGTTATTACCTAATAACGAAACCGAAACAGGCTTACCAAATGGCGATGCAGAGCCAAAACTGGCTTTTTCAACTTCGGGCAATGGGCCAACTTCATCTCTAATTAAATTGGCCACAAAGAAACTTTGCATGCCGCGAGTTTCGCCATCTAAAAGGGTTACATTGATGTTTCCTTTGTTAGAACCTGGCCCCAATTTCTTTTGAATTTTTAAAACTATTTGGTTGCTGTCTGCTCTTTCGGCTGATACTTTTTTGTTTACTCGCCATGCAGCAGCTTCAATTTTATTTAAAACACTTTCGGTGATATTATCTTTTGTCCCAGGAGCCATTTCAATAGAAATAGCAATATCATCTCGCTCAATAAATGGGAAAAAAGTAACCCCAATTATTCCGCCTCCGATTGAACCAACAGTAATTAGAAATAATGCTGTTGGAATAGCCAAAGTAAAAATCATGTTTTTCATAGCGAAAATCAAGAATGGCTTATAGAGTCGATCTCTTAAAAAACTCATGATACCATCCATAAACCTCTCGAAAGCATTCTTTTTTATTTTGCCTTGTAACGATTTTGAGTGGGCAATGTGTCCGGGCAAAATCAAAGCACCTTCTAATAACGAAATGGCTAAGGTTGCCATCACCACAAAGGCAAGGGCAGGGGCAAAGTCGCCCAATCTACCATCTAAAAAGAAAAAGGTTGAAAAAGCTATAATTGTAGTTACCACAGCTGAAACTACTGCAGGAAATACTTCTAATGTACCATCAATAGCAGACCTATAAGCAGATTTACCGTTTTCATAATGTTGGTAAATATTTTCGCCAATTACAATACCGTCGTCAACCAAAATACCAATAACTAAAATCATCCCGAAAAGGGACATTACATTAATAGTTAACCCGTAAAAGCTTGCTAGAATAAACATTCCCATCATTGAAATAGGAATTGAAATAGCTACCCAAAAGGCTAGTCGAAGGTTTAAGAAAAAGGCCAAAACAATCAAAACAAGCAAAAAACCAATAATGCCGTTTTTGCTTAGTAAGTCGATTCTTTGCCTAAGTGTTACAGAACCATCTCTGATAATTTCGGCTTTTACAGTTTCGTTTTTTTGGTTGAATTGTTCAACATACTTGTTCATTTCATCTGTAATGAAAAGTACATCTTCGTTGATGGTATTTTGAATGGTTACCACCACGGATGGATTTCCATCTAGGTAATTTCTATCTGGAACATCACTCCAACGGTCGTAAACATCGGCCACATCTGTTAATCGAACTACATTGCCATTTTCATCAGCTTTTACAATGATGTCTTTTAGCCCTTCGGCAAAATATTCTTTAGAACGAGCCCTGATGAGGTATTCTTCTCTATTGGTTTTTATTTTACCACCAGTAATTTCAATATTGGCAGTTCTTACGGCTTGGGTTGCTTGGGTAAATGTTAGGTTGTAAGCCAACAAATCGGCCTCTCTAAAAGCAATTTCAATTTCTTCTTCGGGGAAACCGCTTAGCGTAACCTTCGAAATTCCATCAATGGCCAAAATATCTGTCTCTACCCTACGAGCAAACTCTTTTAGCGTTTTTAATTCAACCGGACCAGTAATGGCAAAACTGTAAGCAAAGTTTAAATTTTCTTGTTTAAAAACCGTTGGCGGCTCCATATCACTTGGGAAAGATGGAATTCTATCAACCGCATTTTTAACATCTTGTACAATTAAATCTGTATCGTAACCTTTTAAAACTTCAACAGTAATGGTTCCTGCATTTTCTTGCGAAACTGAAGAAACTCTCTCAACACCAGTTACACCCTTTAAATTATCTTCAATTTTCAGAACAATTCCTTCCTCAATTTCTTCTGGCGAAGCACCGGGATAAACAACTTGAATACTAATATTTCTACTTTCAACTTCGGGGAAAAGAGTTGATTTTAAGTTGCCTAATCCAAAATACCCAAAAACAAAAATGAGTAACATTAATACATTACCAGATACTGGATATTTAATAAAGTAGCTTATTAATTGCCTCATTTTAGTTGAATAACAGGTTCTACTTTAAGGCCTTCATAAGCTCCAGAAATGGCTTCTTTCAAAATCATTTCATCATTCATCAAACCTTTTATTAAAACTCCAGAAGTTGTGTATTTTTCTATTTGAATTTGTTTGGTTACCAAAGCAGAGTCTTTTATTACATAAACTGAATTGTTGTTTATGAGTAACCTTCTGTCTAAAGCAAAAACACTTTTAACTTTTTTGCCTTTTATGGTGCCATTTACAAACATTCCTTCTTTTAATTCGGGATGGCTAACTTGGGTGTAAACTGAAAATGTTTGTGTTGAAGGGTTGATATTTTTTGAGATTCGAATTACCTTGCCAAGCCAAATTCCGGGAATGTCTTCTGATGTTAATTCAACGCTATCGCCAATGGAAATAAAATCTAAATCGTTTATTCGGATGGCACTTTCAATTTCGTAAATATTAGGATTAATAAATTCGCCTAATTTTTGGTTTGCCCTCACCAATGTTCCTTCATTAATAGTGCTTTGGGCAACAACTCCATTAAATGGTGCAGTAATGTTGTATTTCGATAGCCTTTCTTGTTGACTTTTTAATTGATAAAAGGAATTAAAAATATTTTTTGATGAAATAAAACCTTTCAACTTGTCAGATTTTATTTCGGGTAAATCTGCAATGGGTTTTTCAATTTGAAATTGATCTACATAAGTTTTCCAAGCTGAAAAGTCTTCAGGGTAATCTAATTTTAAATCTGGAAGCAATTGGGTTAATACATTCAAGAAATTGCTTTTGGCTGCGAATAAATTCAGTTTAAACTCAGAATCGTCAATGGCAATTAATGTTTCACCTTGACTGTATGAACTTCCTGTTTTAAAGTTTTTTTGGGTTGGTTTTAATTTGCCAGAAACTTCAGCAAATAACTCTATCCTATTGGTAGCGGTTAACTTACCGTTGATGTCAACTAAAACACTAATATCTTGGTTTTGAACTTTTTGGGCCAAAACCATTCTTTTTTGACTGGTTTGGGCTTTTCTTTTAGGAGGTTGCTTTGAGTTGGCTATTTGTTTCATGGCTATGTAGCCAAAAATCAAAAC
>JABAYK010000089.1 GCA_018609045.1 Flavobacteriales bacterium | reverse complement strand
TACATGATGACACCAGATAAAGATTTTGGTCAATTGGTAACCGAAAATATTTTTATGTACAAACCTGCTCGAATGGGCAACAGTGCTGAAGTTTGGGGCATACAAGAAGTTTGCGATAGGTACGGGTTAGAAAGACCTGAACAGGTTATTGATATTTTGGGTCTCATGGGCGATGCAGTAGATAATATTCCTGGTGTGCCTGGTGTAGGAGAAAAAACTGCCATAAAATTTATTCAACAATATGGTAGTGTTGAGGGGCTTTATCAAAACTTACACGAGCTAAAAGGCAAAATGAAAGAGAAGGTAGAAGCCAACGAAGAACAGGCTTTGCTTTCTAAAAAGTTAGCCACCATTATGGTTGACGCTCCGGTACCTTTTGATGTTAAAAGTTTAACCTTAGACCCACCAAATGCCGAAGCCTTAAAATCTCTTTTCGAAGATTTAGAGTTTAGGCGCATGGCAGAAAGAGTTTTGGGCGAGGAAGTTGCCATTTCGGCCCCCAAAGCTGAGTCTGCTCAAATGGATTTGTTTTCACAACCCATTGAAGCAACGTCTTCACCTGAAGAACCAACTTTCCAAACCATAGAGACATCAAATAAAAACTATGTTTTACTTAAAGTGGAAGAGTACCAAAGTTTCGGCGAAAAGCTTAACCAAGCCAAAACCTTTTGCTTTGATACAGAAACCACAGGCTTAAATCCCTTAACGGCTGAGTTGGTTGGTTTATCATTTTCGCTAAAAGCTAATGAAGCTTTTTATGCACCTATAGATGCTGATATAGAAAAGGCCAAAACCCAGTTAGCACCTTTTAAAGCGGCTTTAGAAAACGAAGAAATTTTAAAAATTGGGCAGAATATTAAATACGATATTTTGATGCTAAAAAACTATGGAATCGATGTTAAAGGAAAAATTTTCGATACTATGGTGGCGCATTACTTAATTGAGCCCGACAACAGAAGAAGAAGTATGGATGCTCTTGCAGAGCAGTACCTAAACTACAAACCCGTATCAATAGAAACGTTAATTGGCAAAAAAGGAAAAAATCAAAAATCGATGCGCGATATTCCTGTTGAAGATGTTTCTAACTATGCTGCAGAGGATGCTGACATTACCTTTAAACTATTCGAAGTTTTAAATAAAGAGTTAGATACTGCATCATCAAGAAAAATTTTCGAAAACATAGAAACTCCGTTAATTTCTGTGTTAGCAGAGATGGAAACCGAGGGAATAAAACTAGATGCAAATGCACTAAATTCATTGGCCGGTGAATTAATTGAGGATTTAAAAACCATCGAGTCTGAAATTTTTGAGTTAGCAGGTGGCGATTTTAACATAGCTTCACCCAAGCAAGTTGGCGAGGTACTTTTTGAAAGGCTAAAGGTGATTGATAAACCTAAAAAAACCAAAACAGGGCAATATGCTACCAACGAAGATGTGTTGTCTCAACTAGCAGGCAAGCATCCAATTATCGATAAAATTTTAGATTTTAGAGAACTACAAAAATTAAAAAACACTTACGTTGAGCCTTTGCCAACCTTAATAAACTCTAAAACAGGGCATATTCATACATCATACAACCAAATTGTTGCTGCAACTGGCCGACTAAGTTCAGATAATCCGAACCTTCAAAATATTCCAATTAGAACAAAAAGAGGACAAGAAATTAGAAAGGCTTTTGTGCCAAGAAATGATGACTTTATTCTTTTAGCAAGCGATTACTCCCAAATAGAATTGCGCATTTTAGCTGAGTTAAGTCAAGATGATGGTTTAATTGAAGCCTTTTTAAATGGCTTAGATATTCACTCTGCTACAGCAGCAAAGGTTTTTGGAGTTAAATTGGAAGATGTAAATAGAGACATGAGAAGCAAGGCCAAAGCTGTAAATTTTGGAATTGCCTATGGTCAAGGTGCTTTTGGGCTTTCGCAGAAATTAAACATCCCTCGCAAAGAGGCAAAAGATATTATTGACAGTTACTTCGAACAGTTTCATAAATTAAAATCTTACCAAAGCGAAGTAATAGAGCTAGCTAGAGAAAGAGGTTTTGTAGAAACCATAATGGGAAGAAGAAGGTATTTAAGAGATATTACTTCGGCCAATCACATGGTGAGGTCGCAGGCTGAAAGAAATGCTATAAACGCACCTATTCAAGGGTCTGCAGCGGATATGATAAAAATAGCCATGATTAACATTCAGCGTGAAATGAAAAAACATCAATTTAAATCTAAAATGATTTTACAAGTTCATGATGAATTGGTTTTTGATGTTTTTAAACCTGAATTAGAAGAGGTAAAAAGCGTGGTTGAAAACGAAATGAAAACTGCCATAAAAATGAAAGTACCTATTGAAGTTGAATCTGGTACGGGCCTAAATTGGTTAGAAGCTCATTAATTTTTTTACATTTGATTTAATCCAAATAAACCGAAATGAAAACACTATCGTACGCATTTATACTTGTAATATTTTTTACAAGTTGCTCTTCAAATTAAGAAAACCGCCTGTTATTGATGTGCCTTCTACCGAAAAAGAAGCCATGAAACAAACTCTTGACGACAAGGATAGACTAGACAAAACCAAACAAATTTATGCTGTGCTGCCTACTCCAATAGAAACAAGTATAATGTTGAGAGATGCAGGGGCGGTTTATAAATCTACAATACTTAGTGAACCAAATTTGGCCTTTGATTTTCAAACCTCAATGGCGCAAGCTTTAAATTTAGGAATTTATGGCACTGATTTAAGCTTTGCTGCCGCCTATGGCCAAGAAAGCGATGTGGTTTCATACTTTGGCTCTATAAAGGTGCTTTCTGATAACTTAAATATTTCAAACGCTTTTTCTCAAGAATTAATGAGTAATGTGGAAGAAAACCTAGAGAACCAAACTGAATTATTGAGGTTAATTTCTGAAGCTTATTGGAGTGCTAATAATGAGTTGACTGAGTCTGAAAGGGGCACAACTTCTGCTTTAGTTTTGGCAGGCGGTTGGATTGAAGCCATAACTATTGGTTTAAAGATAGTAGACAATAACCTTGAACAAAAAGATATTCTTGATAAAGTGGGCCAACAACGCTATACGCTTGAGTTAATTTTAGATGTACTAAAAAATGCTGCAGATGATGAAGGTGTAGCCCAAGTTTACCAAGATTTTCAATCTCTAAACACCATTTACATTAATATGCCTTACACAGGCGAAGAGTTTGATGTTGAAGATCCTGTAACAGGAGATATAAAAAAGGGAATACTAAAAAACGTAAAAATATCTCCTGAAAATCTAAAGGAATTAACCGATAGGGCATTTGAGATAAGAGAAAAGTATTTAGCGTTAAAGTAATTTATTTAACAATTACTTTTTGAATATTGGCTTGTTCGTTAAAGGTTGATTTAACAAAGTAGATGCCTTTTGCGTATGAGCCTAAATCTAATTTTTGTGACTTGGCTGAGGTTTGAGATTGAAGCACCAATTTTCCCATAAAGTCATAAACCTCAATAGATTTTAATCCTTCGCCAATAAAGCTAATGTTAAATAAGCCATTATTAGGATTTGGATAAATAAGCACATCTTGTTTTTGTTCTGCTAATTCTGCCACATTAACTCCATTGGCACTTACTGTAAATGTCCAAATAGGACTCCAATTTGATGGGGTTCCATTGGTTATTGAGCGCACCCTCCAAAAGTATTGTGTGTTGAGTAATAAGCTTGAAAGTTGTTCTTCTGTGTCTGAACTATTTGGGTTTACAGAGGAAAACTGCTTTTTACCTGTAACTAAATTTGAGGTATTAAAATCTGTATGAATATCTACTTGGTATTCGTATTCGGTTACTCCGTCAACAGCCTTCCAATTAATAAGTGGATTTGCAGAAACATTTAATTCACCATCTCTTGGATATTCTTGTCTTGGAACTGGATCAAAATTTCCATTTATTTGAATATCATCTATGTACAAATTATTTCCACCATCACTTTCAAACTCAAACTTAATTAATAAGGCTTCGCTATTTTTTTCGATAGAGTTGAAGCTGCTTGTTCCATCTTCTCTCCAATCAAAAATTCCACTTGGCACAAATTCAGAGCTTATTGTGGAGGCTGTTGCCAAAGCAGCGCCCACTTTTTGAAATTTTTGTCTCCAAGTTTTTCCGCAATCAGCACTTACATAAACCCTTAAAATATCATCTTCATTTCCAGATTTTTGGGCATAAGCGGTTTTCCAAGTTAAATCTATTTGAGAAAGTGGAGAAACATCAACAGGGCCAACAATAAACTCATCCTTATTAAAAAACTGGTTAAATGCATTTCTTAAAAAAATGCAATTGCTTCCCTCATAAAATGTAGAGGTTATTTTTTCAAACTTAACAGCATCTGTATCATGATTGATAATGTACAAGTCTTGTGTTAAGTTATTCGGGTTTTCAAATCCATTTTGATAGGGAATATGAGCCCCTACCTCAGGCAAAGCCCAAATATAATTTTCGCGTTTAACATTCAAAGTTTTTGATGGGCTAGAAACTGTTAATTCAACATCATGTATACCTGGTTCAACAAATGTTACCACAGGGTTTTGGCTTGTTGAACTCACCAAATTGGCACCATCAAAACTCCAAACCCAAGTATCTTGGTTGTAAAATGATGCATCTTTAAATTGAACTTGATCTCCAAAACAAATAATTGGATTTTCTACTTCAAAGTTTGCAGTTAGCAACTGATCTACACCTGTAGCTGCAAGTGTGGCTGGTTGCCAAAGTGTTCTTCTCTCTGCTATAACAGATTCTAAAGCGGTTCTCATTCTTGTAGATTGCCCTTTGGTAAACATTCTGTTGCAATATGAATAATCCATATAGTTTTGAATGTTATCAATTTGATTTTTTCCATAATAAGAATCTACGCTAGAACAAGAGTTTGTACCTAAATTACAAGAGGTATTTCCCATGGTATTTGGGGTGTCAAAAACACCATCATCAATGTTACAATTTCCAACTTCACCTGGGTCGTTTCCATTCCCCCATGTATGAGCTAGGTTTATCCAATGACCAACCTCATGGGTTAGGGTTCTGCTTCTTCCATAACTTCCTGTACCAATGCTTCCTACATAATCGTGAAGAGAAATAATGCCATCTCCACTTTTAAAACTATTAGAATTTACAGTTGAAGGTCTGTAAGTATAAGCAGCAGCGCCACTATTCATAGTTTTTACAACCCAAATATTAAGGTATTTTGACCTATCCCATTGGTTAATTTTTGAATTCTCGCCACCATTGTTGGTGAGGCTAGGCTGAAAATATCTGTTAATTCCGTTTGTTGGGTTTCCCGAAGGATCTTTAAGGGCCAACCTAAACTCAATGTTAGTAAAACCAATTTCACCTTGAAACTCTTGAACCACATCAACAGTATCTGCATTTTGTTTTAAAAAATCTTCATTCATTACCCTAATGCAATCTCTAATTTGCTCGTCAGAAATGTTTTCAGGTCCATTTTCATGTAAAACATGAAAAACTACACTAATTACATACTTTGGGGAATTTGCCGCCGACCTTTTTGTTTGCTTTTGCAAATTAGCTTGGTATTCAGCTTCAAGCTGAGCTTCTGCTTTTAAGGCATCTTCTCTTAATTGAGGATTTAGCCTAAGAAGTTCTTCGTTAATTTCTACATCACAGTATTTTACAGAGTTGGGGGCAGGTTGTGGTAAAACTATGTTTTGGGCAGTTAGAGTAAGTCCAAAAACTAGAATTATTGTTGCAGCAATAAGGTTTTTCAAAGTATTTATTTTTTTTGGGTTGGCTAAAGTAGCCAAAATTTAAATTGGTTTACGGCAGCATACGTTAAATGTTTCTTTTGGTTAGGCGCCTAGTAAGGCTTTTTCAAGATCTTCAATTAAGTCTGTAGCATCTTCAATTCCTACACTTAACCTAATTAGAGAGTCGGTAACTCCAGTTTTTTCTCTTTCAGTTTTGGGGATTGCAGCATGTGTCATGCTAGCCGGATGCCCTAGTAAACTTTCAATTCCACCGAGACTTTCTGCTAAAGAAAATACTTTGAAAGACGAAACAAGTTTTTTTGTAGTTTCAAGAGTAGCTCCTTTAACCTCGAAAGACATCATTCCGCCAAAATCGCGCATTTGACTTTTGGCAATTTCATGGTTAGGGTGATCTTTTAATCCGGGCCAATACACTTTTGAAACCTTAGGGTGATTGGCTA
>JABAYK010000054.1 GCA_018609045.1 Flavobacteriales bacterium | reverse complement strand
TTCCACAGGCTATATCTAACACTCGTTTACCACTAAAATATTTAGTTGCATAAACATACCTGCTCAAATGTTCTTCATGCCAAGGAGAACCTTGTTCATTTATATCTACTCTTTCTACTGCCATTCATATTAATTCTTGGTACAGGCCAATGTATCGATTTGCCATCTTTTTTGCGCTGTATTTTTCTTCAAACGTTTTCCGTCCTTCTATCGCCAGAATATTTCGTAATTCAGTATCCTGTAGCAACAAAGAAATCGAATTACAAAACTCGGAATGATCTCCTTTTTCTACCAAAACACCATTCTTATTGTGTTCAATAATTTGTTTTAGCCCCCCCACATTACTAGCAATTAATGTTGCGCCAGCACCCATTGCCTCAATAGCAACGATTCCAAATGGTTCGCTATAACTAGGCACAATTACTAATTTTGAGTGAGTTAAGTAGGGTATTGGATCATATAAGTATCCTAGTAGTTCAACACAATCCGACAATTCCAATTCATCAATTTTATCTTCTATTCTAGAACGTAAAGGACCATCTCCAATAAGTTTTACATTGAGTGAACCGCAATTTTTGCGAATTTCTTTGATTACCTCCAAAATAAACAAAAATCCTTTTTCTTCTCTTAACCTTCCCAAAAGACAAATATCAATATCTCTATTTGGTTTTAACCCTGAATAATCTACAGAAATTCCGTTCTCAATAACTCCGTACTTACGAGAATTTCGAGCATTTTTCCCAATATTTTGACTTAGCATTTCATTGGAAACGAATATCACTTTATTTGAACCTAGCTTAGCGATTGAATCCATAATCAACTGCTTTAGGCCAATCGATTTCCCGTGATGCCAGTGAAAAACAATATTTTTCTTCTTAATACTTGCTATCGATGCTACAACTGAATAAAAGGCTGGAATGGTTTCATGAGCATGAATAATATCGAATTTGTTACTGATTGAGTTGAGATTAAAAATGGAAAGATAGTAGCGGGAAGATTTGTTTAGTATCGTCCTTTCCCCTAATACATCAGGATTAAACTTAAAATTGGCAAGATTATAAAACCAAACTTCAAAGTTTTGAGATTCTAGATGACCGAACAAATCCAAATAATATCGTGAATCCTCCAGTTGCTCAACAACAAACAATACTTTTGTTTTCAATTATCAAACAATGTTTAGGTACCTATTAAAATCAGGTGTTTCGTACACCATTCTTTCTTTTCTGCAACCAGTTTTAGGCTTTCTATTGCTGCCATTTATAACGCAAAATTACTCGAAAGAATCATATGGGATTTATGTATTGCTACTAGTTTTTTATGTTTTTTTTACACTGATTAGCGGCCTTGGTTTAAGCCAAGCCATGAGTAATTATCATTTCAATCATATTTCAGATATACAGTCTTCTAAAAACTTCTTAAAGTCTGTTTTTCAATACGCAACTGCTTTCAATATTGGCATTTTCTTACTTGGGGGGGGGCTTATTATCACCTTTTATTCTAATCCCTTACTGACCAATACTTCCATTATCCTGGCAATATTATGCGGTCTTAGCGAAGTTTATTCAAATTCCTCGTTGGTCTACTTCAAGAACCTTAAAAAAATTAGAATCGCCTCCATTTGCAGTTTGATTGCTATTTTCTCTAATTTAATTTTCAGCCTACTTGTAATCTTTCAAAAATTCGACCTTTCATTTCTTTTCTTGGCTAAGTTTACTACCAATATTCTAATTCTAATTCTGGTCTATTTTATTGAAAAACTTTGGCAAGCAAATTCTCGATTCGAAATGATAAAGCCAGGGCTTACTTATTCTATAAAACTCATCCCTTGGCTCATATTCGCTTGGTTTCTCTATTATATAGATCGTTTTATTATTGAAGATAAAATTGATTTTGAAACGTTAGGGACATTTGGAATAATCATAACTATTTCAGGTGCAATTCAAATTTTCTATACTGGAGCAACAGGAGCAATACAACCTTTGTTTATGGAAGCTTTTTTGAAAAAAGACAAAAAAAAAGAAGTAGAATTCCTTTCTTGGTTTACTAACATTGCGGGCATTGGTTTTCTAGGAATGATTAGTTTAATAGGACTCATTGAGGTGGTTCTTGGAGATGTGTACCTAGGAATCGGACAAAGTATTTTCATCGCCTCATTTGCTTTCTTTTTCACGATACTGCACTATATAGTCAATGTTGAATTAGTTGCTCAAAAACGGTCGCAACTCGTTGGCATTTTTAATTCTATTTCTGGAATAATCTATTTGGTCATTATCTATTTCGACAAGTCTTTGACTCTTTCTGAAGTGATTTGGTATTTTCTATTTTCAAAAATGATAGGTTCAATTCTAATTCTTACAACTTTTGGAATTATAAAAAAACAGTTATCCATTGTATTATCAATAATTCAGAATTTCATACCCTATGTTTTTCTATTTTTCGCAGCGCTTTTACTTTCAAAATACATGCACTATCAATGGGCTTATTGTATTGTAGGAGTAATCGGGATAATTTTAATTATGCTTCTTAAAGCAAAACACATTTGGCGGTTTATAAATGCAAACTAGGTACATCATACTTTGTGACAAGCCAGGCAGGTTAGGCAATCGAATTTTATGGCATGCTCATTTTATCTCGTTTGTAGAAGAACATCCCAATTTCCGAATTATAAATGCCTCTTTTCATAATTATTATGGGGTATTCAAGTCCTTCGATAACGATACTCTAGGTCGGTTTCCTGAAAAAAAAAACAGATTATCATTTCTGTCAAAATTTCAGTTGTTCAGAAAATTTCAGTTTTTGACTACCTACACCGTATATAGAATTTTAGATAGATTTAAAGTTGACAATGATTGGGTAACCTCATATGATTATGACTACGACAAAACGATCGACTTAAACGACAATCAAGTTTTCAATCAACTTTCAAAATCCAAGTATAATTTTATTCGTGGATTCTGGTGTAATTCCAATATAATTAATTCACGAGCTACTATTAAACAGCACTTTAAACTAACTAAGTCAACTCCAATTGGCAACAGTTTTAATGTAGGACTGCATGTTCGACGAACTGATTACAAGTATCTTTTAAAGGGGAAATACTTTTTTGATATTCCAACTTACAAAAACTGGATTGAGCAAATAATCGAAAAATACAAGGATAGCCCCGATCTTAAAATTTTCATTTGCTCGGATTGTTATGAGGAATTACATAATATTCCTGAATTAGATCATCCCAGAATACAATTAGCCAATAGATCGTTGATTAATGACTTTGACATATTAACACAATGCGATGTTGTCTTTGCCGTACCCAGTACTTTCAGCGCCATGGCAGCTTTCTTGGGGCAAGACAAAATGATATACTTAGATCATGACCAAGCCGAAATTCACAATCTCAAGATCAGTAAAAATATTATAGAAGATTTCTATACTAAAACAAAATCTGATTTTATTGAGATCTATACAGCTTCTTCAGGAAATACGACTTTTTGACTATTAAAAGAAAACACAAAAAAATCATGGAATTCCAAAGTTGCAACATCGTACAACTTTTCAATTTCAGCTTTTAAGTTCGCTGATAAAGGATATCCATCAGTCCCATTAAACAATCTTTTATCATCAATTAGTACAATACAATCAATTCCTTTTTCGGCAAAGGTTTTAATTCCTTCAAGTTCTTTATAAATAGGCGTCACCTCTTCACCTATGCCTGTGTATCCGCCAGAATAATGACCATCAAGCCAAAATATAACCCGATCTTTTAATAAGTTATCTGTGTTGATTGTAGATATAACTTTAGCACTATCCCCTTCAAGAATCTCTACCTTACTATTTCCAGCAAATCGTTTCGCTGCATTATTTTTAAGTTTTTTACTCACTTCAATAGTTATCACTTTATCTACAAGTGGATAAATATCAAACACTGTATCTCCTAAAAAAGTACCTGTTTCGATAAATATATTTCTATTATTAAGGTTAACTATTTCTGCCAATAATCTTCTTTTATATGCGTCAACAGCTGGAATTTGGCATCCTTTCTTTTTCCAATTCTCGACTAATTTCCGATCTCTTGAGGCTCTAACCGCTCTGTAAAACCAATTCGGATAATAATTTTTCAAGTATACTCTTAATGGTAGTTTACTCATGTTTAAGGTATTTGTCTCGTAATTTTAAAAACGGCTCTTCTATAAGTTTGCGAGCTGCCAAAGCAGCTGCAAAAATAACTATCAATGAAATAGCCTTGTTGGGAATTAAATAAAGAATTGGAACATGAAAAAGATAAAGTGCGTAACTTAAATCAGAAATGTTTTTGAAGGTTTTATTGAAAATAGTTTTAATGCTCAATGAACTGATTATGAGTATTGAAAATAGCAATAAACAAAGATATAAATACCATTGATCATTAATTGGCAGCACATCAATCATCATTATAATAATCGAACTTATCAACGTAAATAGAAACAACAATTTGAATTTATTGAAGAAGGTTGACACTTCAGAACTAAACTGATACAGCATCAATCCTAAAAACAACTCAAAAATTCTGTTGTGTGTTGTAAAAGGCGCGGATTCCTTTCCAAACAATAAGTGAATAATAAAAAAAGCTAGCAGAACGAATGAAAAATAGACTTTCTTATTCTTGACTATACCTTGTTTATTATAAAAAAAAATAACCAAAGGAAGAAGCAAATAAAAATGTTCTTCAATGCACAAAGACCAAATATGAGAAACAATGTGAATGAAATCTGGACTGTAGTTTTGCCAATAAAATATAAAGGAAATCCAATTCAGAAAAGATATTTCTGTGCTGGTACTAGCACTAAGAACCGCTATTAAGCCTAAAAAAGAAAAATATAAAGGCCAAATTCTAAGCCCTCTGCGCAACAAGAAATTCAAAGAACTTTTAATGTTGTTTTTTACAATAAGCTTGTTTACATAACCAGCCATTAAGAATCCAGATAATAAAAAAAACAAATCCACTCCTAAATAGCCATTTACAAACCCAAAGTCACAATGAAAAAGAATTACAGAGCTTATTGCCAGCGTTCTTACGATATCTAACCCCTCAATACGATGTTGCATTTATGCTAACGTTTTTATGAAACCAAGCCTCTTTCTATTGTAACTATCCATTTAAATAGATTAGGCAATTAACCTAACCCTTTCCGCTTGTTCTTTCTGAATTAAAAGAATGTTGTGCTTGGAGCTTTTTGCCATTTTCCCCAATCTAACAGGTCCATTAATTTCATCAAAATCAAAAATTAAATAATCTAAATTTTTTACAATTTGCTCAATTTTTACAGCTATATCATCATTCCATACCTCAAGCAATATAGTCGGCTTAAACAATGCAATATGATCCGACATTCCTTCTAATACTTCAGGCTCGTGTGATTCTACATCAATTTTAATAAGATCAATTTTTCCAATTTCTTCAGCAACTATAAAATCTGACAACTTAATTAAGTCTATTTCTACAGGGACTGCATTTAACTTTTTGTCATGTAAATTTGAATTTACAGTAACCGAATAAATATTTTCTATTGGTAAATCATATATTTTTCCTGTTCCATTATAATTCGATGCGGCTTTTTCAATTGGTATTATTTGGTCTTCTAAACCATTCAGTTTTATATTTTTTACTAGCTTTTTATAGGTTCGTTTCACAGGATCAAAAGCATATACTTTTGCTTTTTTATTAGACTTTGCCGCAACCAAAGCATAGACACCAGTATTTGCTCCAATATCAAATATGTTACTAGAATTTTCACTCAACTTTTCCCAAATTCTTAATGAGTCTTTTTCATCAAAACCATTTATTCCTTCCCAAAACAAACACGATTCTGCAATGTGAGTATAACCTCCAAAATGAAAAAGCTTGATTTCTTTTCCGTAATAAGTCTGTACTTTAAACGTACCTTTAAAATGAAAATGTTGATAGGTCTCAAATTTAAAGGAGAATACCTTTTTCAAAATGGTGAATACAAAGTACTTTCCAGGAATGGCTAAGTATATTTTTTTTATTAAATCTTTAATCATAACAATCATTAATTTTTTAAACTGGTGACAACAACTATCTCCCTTAAGCCATTTAACGTTTTAATAAATCCCATTCTTTCTTTGCGTTGCTATTTCCTTCCCAATGACTTTTCTGCCAAAATTCATTAGCGTTTGCCATAAATTTCCAAGGATTTATCTGATGACCCAGAAGAACTACTTTATCCTCTATTCCTTTCTTAGAAATTAAAGCTTCTAAGTTATTTCTTTCTTCACCTTCTCCTACTATCCAGTATTTATTATTGGAGGAACTT
>JABAYK010000038.1 GCA_018609045.1 Flavobacteriales bacterium | reverse complement strand
GAATTTCGTATTGAGGCTGACCAATTAAGTTCCACCACATATCGCCACCTGTTTGAATCACAGCACGGGTGTTGTTGATATTTAATTCAGCAGAAGCTGTAGCAGGCGAACAACTTGCGGCTTGGTTCTCTTTTTTGGTTTGGTTGCCATTTTTGGTATCGCCCTTAAACTCAGCTGCGTTTATGGTGGTAGACAAAAAACAAATTGATAAACCTGTATATATAAGTTTCTTAATCATTCTTTTTTAATCTTAAAAATTAAACATTAAACCTAAACGGATTCTTCTAGGAAGAGCGTAATACCTTGGGTCGTTAATCTTCATTAAGTATAATTCAGTAAAAGCTTGGGGGTCGTTTTGTGCTGCAATATCTTGTTGGAATTGTGCAGCATTTAAATAACCATCGTCATCAGGATTTCCTGTAAACCTGTATACATTAGTGATATTTTGAGAATTCAATAGGTTTAAGATTTGGAAATAAACGTTCATTTGGTAAGATTTTGCTTTATCCCCTTCGCCCAAGTTTAAGGTTAAATCTCTATCTATTCTAGTGTCAATTCTCATTTGCCAAGGAAGTCTAGCTCCGTTTATAGAACCATCTAATATTGCATTTCCTGCTCCTACTTGTGTTCCAACAGCAACTGAAGAAGCACTGTATGGAGTTCCAGAACCTGCATTAACAACAAAATTAGCGCCTGTATTTTTTAATATCTGTTTTCCTTTTACAACAGGACCATTATAATTTTTCCCATTTGAAAACCTATAATCCGTTGTAATAATAATAGTATGTCTTTGGTCATAGTTTAATGGATTTGTAGTTCTAAGGTTATCTCTACCTGCGCGAACTAAGGATAGTGCTGTTTGCGCATCAGAACCTGTACCTTCAGCAAACTGTAGGGTATAAGCGGCTTTCATCCAAATGTTTCCTGTTCTCCTTAAATCGTATGTAACAGTTAAGCCTTTTACCGTTCCAAAGTCAATATTGTCAAAAGTTCTATATTCACGAGGGTATGCTTGAGTTCTTTGAATTAATTGAACTTGATCTCTCATTTCACGGTAAAATGCAGATAATTTTAATGAGGAACTATTAGTAAGTTTTTGTTGGAAACCGACTTCATAATCAATAGTTCTTTCGGGCTGTAGATTTGGGTTATTAATTGTATATCCAATTTGCTCTAAATAAACATATTGGTGAGGATTCATTCTTAACCCAGTTGTAGGCCTTTTTGTCAAAATATCATAGTGGGCAAAAAACAAAGCCTCATCAGAAATGGGGAATGAGAATGAAATACGAGGCATGAAGATATTTTGAGGTTTGTAATCTTCAAATGATTCTGAAGAAATATCTAATGAAGATGTTTTGTTCTTATCTACCAAAAGGGGGTTAATACCATTAGAAGTTTCTAAGGTAGATGGGTCGCTGATTTCAACTCCTTCTGCATTATACCATGTTGTATTGTTTCTATAACCTAAAATTGATTTTGGGTCTCTAACATCATCAACGTAAACAACATAATCATCTCCTATGCTTTCAGGGTGAGCTCCATCAGCTAATTCTAGAGCCTCTTCCTCTCCGGCTTTAACCGCTGGGAAGAGCACAAAAGGATCTTTTAATACAGGTTGATTTGCATCAAACCTATCAACTCTCAATCCAACGTTAAAAACCAGATCATCGAAAGAAAATTTGTCCTGAATATAACCTGAGATATAAATTGGTCTAAATGCATCTACAGGTCTAGTAAAATTCCCATATTCATCTCTTTCGGTGAAGTAATCATCAAAAGTTGGATTTCTAGAGTTTTTTTCACCATAATGATTGTATCCATAATAACTGTAAGATTCACCTGTCATGTAATAACTTAATAATTCATCAGCACTAAAGAAGTTTAAAGACATATCTTCAGGATTAAAATTATCAAAATCTAATTCATCAACTCCATCAGTATTCAAACCTGAACTTTCTCTTAGGTTGTAATCAAAAAATGATTGATTTTCTCCTAATGTAGCATCATATTCACCAGGAGAAGAATTTAATCTATCATAACTAAATATTTCTTGACCAAATCCCTCTGTTATGGTTGGGTTAGAAAAATCTAAGTTTGTAATATGTCTGTTTGCTTGAAGCCTACCTAAGGTCCAAAGAGATGAAGGCGAAACTCCAAAACCCCTATCTGCTCTTTGCTCATACTCAAATCCGATTAAAAAGGCATGGTCGCCAATATCGGCTGAACCTTGAGCTGTAAAACGTAACTGAGTATTATTAAAATTTTGGAAACTGTTAAAAGGAGAACCGGGCGATGACCACATATTGTAAACACTTCTTACTCCATCCCCATTTCTAAGTCCACCATTTTGTTGCAATGCAACTAAGTCGCTCAAGAAATCGTTATTTTGGGGTGTAGTAGGATCGTCTGCCAAGGATTTATCAAAAATTGGATTTCCATCAGCGTCATATCCTTGCCAGCCATAAGTTTCATAATAATCATTAATAATATTGGCAATAATTGGATTTGATTCTCCAGGAGTGAAACCTATTAGAGTATCAACAAAGGTTTGCTGAATAATACCTTGTCTTCCAGAAGCTGAATCAATGCCAGGTGCATAATCTCTAGAGATATATCTTTGGAAGTTTCCATAATGTCCATATTTAAATAATTCATCCTTGTGATTAGGATCGTATTGCTTAGTTACATCTTGAGTGTAATCTACTTGAATAGAGTAAAAAGCATTTTTTATGGCCGAAGCTTTTGCGTTTTCATCTGCTTTATCAGAGTAAAATCTTTGTGTGAACCTAGCAAAAGCTCTCCAAGTGTAATCAACTCTTTCTCCATTATTAGGCGAGTTGAATAACAGATTACCTTCACTATATAATCTTCTTTTGGAGTAATTAAAGGTACCTCCTACAGTAAAATTAGTTTTTGGACCAGTGTTAAAATCAAGTTTGGCATTTAGATTAATGCTGTTAGAGTTGGTATTGGGAGTTGTTCTTACTTTTTCAAAATCACTTAATCTAGTATAACCTGAATTTTGGAAAACTCCTACTCCTGTTGGTGCAGGTCTCAAAGGATTATCTTGGAGACTGGTTAACACATTATCCTTAGCTTGCCAATATCCAATTGAGGAAGGGCGAGGATCAATGATTGATGTTGCGTTTCCTGCTAAAAAGAAACCAACTAAAGGTTCAGTTTTGTTGCCTTCTTGATCTTTTTTCATTAAAACTGGACCTGTTAAACTAAACTCCAAAAGGTTGTATCCAAACTTATCAAAACCAACAACGTTTTCTCCAAACTTGTAACCTGAAGAAACATATTCAGCACCTCCATGGTATTCTTTGGAAGGGCCTCGTGTTGTAATACTTACAACACCTCCTGTAACATCACCATATTGGGCAGGAAGACCTCCCATCAATACAGATACTTGTTCAATAGAAGACTGAGGAAGGCTTGAAGATCCTCTAACTTTCATACCATCAATAAAATAATAGTTGGCATCACTACGAGCACCTCTAATGAATTGATTACCAGTTCCATTATCATTTGAATATACACCTCCAACTGTTTCTGCAATTGCAGCACCAGATCTACCGGGCATTCTCATGATTTCTTCTTTAGAAACTGTTCCACCGCCTGTAGTATTATCCTTACTAATTAAAGGAACAGCATATTCAGTAACCACAAATTCGGTCATTTCAATAGCTGTTGACTCCATATTGATATCCAAGAAGGTGATTTTATCTGAACTAACAACCACGCTGTTAATTTGATTGGGTTTATACCCTACAAATTTCACTTTGATGTCATACCTTCCTGGGGGTAATGGTTTGATATTGTATTTTCCATCAAAATCGGTTGCACCACCAGCTTTTTGGTTCCCATCCATTTCAACAATTACGTTTACAAATGGCAATGGTTCTCCAGTGGCAACATCGATTACCTTTCCTTTTAGTCCTCCTTGTCCTACTTGTGCGTAGGTATAGGTTGTAATAGATACAAGCAATAAGAGGCCGAGTAACTTTCTCAACATAAATTTCAATTTTTCATTTCACTTCAATTCGGCGAAGTCCTTTTTAAAGGCGGGTAAATATATAAAAATATCAAATCGTTTAACATTTTTTAATCTTTATGTAAACTAAGAAAATTATTAAAAATCTATTTGTAAGGGCGGTTTAAAATAGACTCTGCAATAATTAAATCTCTCAGTTTCAAATTCTTATTTTCATACCCATTGTAAAAATCAATGGATGTATCTTCAATGGTATTTTTTTCAGAATTATCAAATTCAACATTTTCAATCTCGTAATTTTTAGATTTTAATATTTCATCAGCAAAAGAATGCGAAGGTTTGAAGGAAGAATTTGGTATTAATTCAGGTTTAAGGTGAGATTTTTTTACTGGGTTTTCACTAATTTGACCAGAAAGGTTCTTTAAAAAATCTTCAATAGGATCTTCTTTTTCTGGAGAATTTTCAGAATTTGAATTTTGAGGCTTTGTGTTTTGTTTTGATTCTAATGTTTTTTTATACCAAGAATATGCCCCTCCTGCTATTAAGATAATGAAGTATAATAAGTCTCCAATGTCTAGTGCTGCTATCTGTTTCTCCATAATTTACCAAAAATTGGTTTCCGATTTTTATTGTTTCTTTCAGCTTTTTTGCGAGATTTTTTCATTCTTTTCTGAACCTCTTTCGTTTGGTTTTCAATATGCTTTTCTCTCAAATATTGAACAACATCATTCTCATCTTTTTGTTGTTGTTCTTTTTTAGACTCCATTTCTTTTATCCTTTTTTTTAAGGATTGTTGCTTTGGAGGATTGTTTTGTGCAATACTAAATAAAGGTATTAAAAACATCACCAATACAATAATTGGTTTTAGTAAGCGGTTAACTTCTTTTACTTTTGGCGTTTTGATAATATTATGAAATTTACGGTAAGTATATATGTTTTGGCTTTATGTTTTTTATTTGGGTGCAAAAAAAAACCGAATGAATATAATTTGTTACCTAATGTAAATGTTAATGAAACTTTGTATTTAAGTCAGCCTCAGTTTTTTTCTTTAGGTGTTGTAAATGGTTGGGTTTACATAAATGGAGGTAGTAAAGGCATTATTGTATTTCGTAAATCTTTAGATGAGTATGTTGCGTATGAAAGACATTCTCCCTATCAATCTGATATGGATTGCTCAATAGCAAATGTTGATTCTTTAAATTTAGTTGCCATCGAAGATTGCGGAAAATCTGAATATTCTTTAATAAATGGAAATGTATTGAGTGGGCCTGCTTCTGTACCTTTAAAAATGTATGGAACTCAATTAAGTGGAGATGTTCTTCAAATTTTTAATTAAAAAAACCTCCAACTCAAGGAGCGGAGGTTTTTACTTTCTATTTTGATATTAATTAATACCTGTAATATTCTGGCTTGAAAGGGCCTTTTTGCTCAACGCCAATATAATCAGCTTGGTCTTTTGATAATTCTTCAAGCTCAACACCAATTTTCTTAAGGTGTAACTCAGCTACTTTCTCATCTAAATGTTTTGGCAAAGTGTACACCTCGTTTTTATAACTTTCGTTATTATTCCATAACTCTAACTGAGCTAATGTTTGGTTTGTAAATGAATTAGACATTACAAATGAAGGATGCCCAGTGGCGCAACCTAAATTTACTAATCTACCTTCGGCTAAAAGAATAATATCTTTTCCGTTAATGGTATATTTATCTACCTGTGGCTTAATTTCAATTTTTGTTTCACCATAATTAGAGTTTAACCAAGCAACATCAATTTCATTATCGAAGTGGCCAATGTTACAAACGATTGTTTTGTCCTTCATTAACTTGAAGTGGTCTCCATGAATAATATCTTTATTTCCAGTGGCGGTAACAACTATATCTGCTTCGGCAACAGCATTAATCATTTTTTTAACTTCAAATCCGTCCATTGCGGCTTGTAAAGCACAAATTGGATCAATTTCGGTTACAATTACTCTTGCACCCGCACCTCTTAAAGAAGCAGCAGAACCTTTTCCAACATCTCCATATCCACCAACAACAGCAACTTTACCAGCTATCATTACATCGGTGGCTCTTCTAATTGCATCTACTAAAGATTCTTTACAACCGTATTTGTTATCGAATTTAGATTTGGTTACACTATCGTTTACATTTATAGCTGGCATAACCAAAGTTCCATTTTTTTGTCTTTCGTAAAGTCTGTGTACACCAGTAGTAGTTTCTTCACTTAAGCCTTTAATTCCGTTAACTAATTCAGGATATTTATCAAATACCATGTTTGTTAAATCTCCACCATCATCTAAAATCATGTTTAGAGGTTGGTTATCATCACCAAAAAATAATGTTTGTTCAATACACCAATCAAATTCTTCTTCTGTCATTCCTTTCCAAGCATAAACGCTAACACCTGCTGCAGCTATTGCAGCGGCGGCATGATCTTGAGTTGAGAAAATGTTACAAGAAGACCAAGTAACTTCTGCACCTAAATGAACCAAAGTTTCAATTAAAACTGCAGTTTGAATAGTCATGTGAAGGCATCCAGCTATTCTAGCTCCTTTTAAAGGTTTTGAATCTCCGTACTCTTCTCTTAAACTCATTAACCCTGGCATTTCTGCTTCGGCTAATTCAATTTCTTTCCTACCCCAATCGGCCAAGGAAATATCTTTTACTTTGCATTTTGGTTTTGAAACAGTTGTGTTGGACATAATTTATTTTTATTTTTTTTGGTTTGCAAAAGTAAGAATAGATTTGAATTTTTTTAAGTGGGTATTTATAAGCATTTTTTTCCTTCTGATAATGAGGAAGTTTTAGTTTTTAAAATAACAGAGTCGGAGGATGAATTGTTTCAACAAATTAATCATCCAACTGTAAAAAATAAATTGGGCGGGATTAAAGCTCCTCAAAAGCGTTTGGAGTTTTTGGCTCGAAATCTTATTTTCCAATTAAAATTTCTAGACTTAAGTCTTTTGTCAAAAAATGAATTTGGTGCTCCGCTTTTGTTAAAAGGAAATGATCATATTTCGTTTTCCCATTCTTTTCCATTTGTTTGTATGTATATTAATAAAGTAAAACAATGCGGAATTGATGTGGAAAGAATTCAGGATAAAATTGTAAGAATTTCGCCAAAGTTTTTAAATAGTGGGGAATTAAGTTTCACTGAAAGTTTACCTGAAAAAATCACAATGGTTTGGAGTGCCAAAGAAGTAGCTTTTAAAATTTACCAAAAAGGGGGTGTTGATTTTAAAGAACACATTCAATTAAATTATGCAGGAAGTAAATTAACTGGTTTGTTTTTAAAAGCCACTCCACAAAAAATAAAGTATGATTACATGTTTTTTGAGAACCATATATTGGTTTATGGGGTTTTCGAATAAGTTTGTAACGTGGTATTAGAACAGCTTGAAAATACAATAAATCAGGGTAAAAAAAAGTTAGCTTTATTAATAGATCCTGATAAAACCTTTGGAAATAAACTTACCCAAATGGCCTTAGATGCCACCAAATTTCATGTTGATTTTATTTTTTACGGAGGTTCATTGATAAACAATGCTCACTTTGCCAATGAGATATTAAGAATTAAGGAGTTTACTAAAATTCCAATTGTATTATTTCCAGGCAGCAATATGCAGGTAAGTGATAATGCTGATGCAATTCTTTTTCTTTCTCTTTTATCAAGTAGAAATGCTGAATATTTGATAGGTCAGCAAGTTGTTGCTGCCCCTTTTGTTAGGAATAGTAATTTGGAGAGTATTTCTACAGCTTATTTGTTGGTAGATGGAGGCAGAATTACCACAGCACATTATATGAGCAACTCATTGCCAATTCCATCTGATAAACCTGAAATAGCTATAAACACAGCAATAGCAGCTGAGTTAATGGGTTTTAAATGTATTTATTTAGATGCAGGAAGTGGAGCGATGTCTCCTGTGCCTGAGGATTTAATTTATGCGGTAAAACAAAATGTTTCTATTCCGTTAATTGTTGGAGGAGGAATTAATACTCCCGAAAAATTAAACCTAGCTTATAATGCAGGTGCAGATGTTGCTGTTATTGGCACAAGCATTGAAAACGACCCAAGTTTATTGAAAGATTTTGCTAAAATTGTTAAAAGTTTTGCATGAAGGTATCCTTATTAACATCTAACCAAAGGTTTAGGAGCGAAATTGATTTGGTTAACTTGCTTTTTGAAAATGGTTTGGAATTGTTGCACCTGAAAAAAAGGAAATTCACAAAATCGAAAACAAAAGAATATTTAAACTCAGTTTCCAAAAATCATCACAACAAAATAATTCTGCATAAACATTATTGGCTAGCAGCAAAGTATAAACTCAAAGGAATTCATTTAGGCAGAACAGAAAGAAGAAGCCCTTTAAAAACAGCTATAAAAATTTTCTTTTTAAAGCTTTACCATCCTAAACTTCAGGTAACAACTTCTTTTCATAGCTTGCAGAGCGCTCAAGAAGATGTAAAGAATTACAATCATGTTATTTTGAGCCCAATATTCGATAGTATTTCAAAAAGAAATTACTCTCCTGCTTTTTCAGAGAGACAATTAATTTCATTGTTTGAAAAAACCAAGCATAATTATTATGCCTTGGGTGGAGTAGATGAAGCCCATGTTTCTATGGCTAAAAACATAGGCTTCAAAGGAATTCTGCTTTACGGTTCAATTTGGAATGCAGGCGATGAAAAACTGAAAAAGTTTAAATCTATAGTTGCTTTAGCAAAGGGCGAAAAGAAACATATTCCAGAAGTAAAGCTAAAGCCAGTTAAAATTAAAATTTAAGGTTTACAGCAACCAAAAAGTTTCTAGTTGCCTGCGGATAAAAATGATTTCGGGTAATTAAATCTCCATAAATATAAGAATAGGTATAGCCTCTAGTTGAGTATAACTCACTGAAAATATTATTCACCAATAAACTCACCCCAAAGTTCTGAAGTTTGAAAATACTTTGGTTGAAATTTAACCTTAAGTCGTTGGTGATGAAACCATCAATTTTTCGGTTTTCGTTAGATGTATTGTCTAAATACTGCTCAGATGCAAAACTTGTAATCCAAGAAACTTCCAGTTGTTTAAAAGGTGAAAAGGTGATTATGCTCTTTGCCAAATTACTTGGTGATAATGCCATTGTGGTATTCTTATAATTGTTTACCACAATATCAAACTCATTGGTGTAATCGTATAATACTTCATCAAAATTTGAAATTTGATTTATTGAATAGGTGTAATTAGCTTCCCATTTTAGTTTGAGGGAAATTTGGTAGGCCAACTGAATTTCTGCTCCAGCTCGAAAGCTTTCTGCAACATTGGTTTTTACCAAAGCGCCAACATCATTAAGCTCACCTGTGGCAATAAGTTGGTTGTTGTAATCCATGTAAAATAAATTGATGGCACTTCGGTATTTGGAAACATTTCGTTCTACACCAAATTCATAATCAATTAAGGTTTCATGAACAGGTGGAGTTAAAGCAGCATCTAAATAATCAGTTCTAGAGGGCTCTCTGTTAGCTACTGCAACAGAAAAGTAGGCTTTATTTTTATTGTTGATGAAATAGGTAAAACCTGCTTTTGGATTGATAAAATTAAAAGTTTCATCAATGCTTATGGTTCTTAAATCATTATCAACCCCCGAAGTTTTGTAGCCGACATTTCTGTATTGTAAATCACCAAATAGGTTAATTTTTTTTGAAATTTGGTAATTAGATTTTAAATAAAAATTCACATCAGATTTTTTACCTACGTTGTCATAATACCTATAATCAATTTCATTATCAATGGCAATTTCGCTCCAAATAATTTCTCCAAAATGATCTCCTTCATACCAATTGGCAGCTCCTCCAAAATTCAAGTTCAATTTATTTTTTTGATAATTTAAACCATAAACAAATCCATAAAAATCATTATCGAGCCATCTTCTTCTTACTAGGTTGGTAGATGTTAATGTGTCTCCTCCAATAATTGGGTTTTGTAATCCATAGTCAGAAAAGTCATCACCATCTCTAAACTGCTCAAAATAGCCCTGACCTTTGGTGTAATGAAAAGATAAATTTCCTGTTAAATTGCTCGAGATATTTTGTGTTAAGTGAGCTTGATAATGGTCTTGTTTGTAATTATCTACTTCGTTTTCATATAAATAATGATTGTAAGTTCTGCCAGACTGCAATAGGTTTTCAGTTTGTTCTTGGTTTAAACCTTCGGTTGAAGCGTAATCAAGTTTATCATTTTGATTGTTGGTTAAAGCGGGTTCAGGAGTTCCGAACCAAGCTTGGTAAGTGTTTTCTCTACCAGAAAAATGAACTAATTTAAAAGTGGTTTTTTCTCCATAATAACCTCCAGTTAAATAGTATGATTTCAAATCAGATTTTGCTCTATCAATATAACCATCAGAAGTAATACTAGATAATCTTCCATCAAAAGCCCATTTGTTTTTTAGCAGACCTGTTCCAAATTGAAGGTTGTATTTCTGTGTATTAAAGGAGCCATAAGAAATATTAGTTTCGCCATAAGCCTCGTTTTGGTTGTTTTCGGTTTCTAAATTCACAGAAGCACCAAAAGCTGAAGCCCCGTTGGTGCTTGTGCCAACCCCTCTCTGAATTTGAATACTATTTAATGATGAAGAAAAATCTGGCATGTTCACCCAAAAAACTCCTTGCGATTCACTGTCGTTTAAGGGAATTCCGTTTACGGTGACATTTATTCTTGTTACATCAGTTCCTCTAATTCTCATATCGGTATAGCCAACACCAGCGCCTGCATCAGAACTTACCAAAACTGAGGGAGTAAGGTTAAGTAAAAAAGGAATATCCTGACCCAAATTTTGTTTTTCTAGAGTTTCTTTGTTGATGTTTGAATAGGCCGTTGGCGTATTGTTGTTGGCCCGAGTTCCAACAACAATAAACTCAGCTTTTTCAATAGCATCGGGTTCAAGAGTTATATTGAACGCTTCATAATTTTTACCTTTTACTAACTCTTGAAAAAAAGATTTAAACCCAATATACCTCACTTCTAATATTGGGTTGGGATTTTTGGGTAAATCGATCTCGAAATATCCATCTTGGTTAGAGGTTGTTCCGAAATAACTGTTTTTGAAAGTAATTGTAGCTCCCGATAGAGGCTCGTTTTGTTTGGTATAAATATTACCAGAAATTTTTTGGCCTTTGGCCCAAACGCTAATTATTAAAAGCGCAATTAATAGAAAAGATATCTTCTTCATTTTTACAAGTGTAAAAACGAGAAAATGGGGCAATTCTCGATGGTTAAACAATAAATTTAATTCCTACGCCGGCATTATCCGGATCAGGTTCATCCCGCAGTTGCGGGAATGGGTATAATCTCAGCCGCAAAGCAGCACCCCAAATGAGATGTTGCAAGATTAACTAATTATTTTGCTAAATGTTTAACGAGGAGATGCAACTTATTAATCTTTCAGATTTATCACCTTCAATAATGAAATACTTAGCCCCAAGTTTTTCTAATTCTGTTTTGTAAATCTCAAATATTTCTGCTCTACGGTTTTCATCTTCACGCAAAGGGTCAGGTTCATAAGGAATAGAAGGGGAGCACAATAAATAAATTCTAGAAGTAACTAATTTTTGAAGTTTATCATCAATCCAATTTGGGCATTGGTTGAATTTATCTTCCAACCAAATTTTTATGGTGAGTAAATCTGTATCTAAAAGGGCGAAATTGGTTTGAGAATTGATGAATTTAAATTGAATCTCTTCTTGCTTTTTGGCCAACTCTTCAACATCGCTATAAGTGTGTTTTCTATTTAATTTTTGTAAAAATGGTCGAGCTTCTTCAATACAATAATCAGTTTTGAAATGATTTGCTAAATCTATGGCTAAGGTTGTTTTACCCGAACACTCTGCGCCTGTTATTACAATGGTTTTCATGCTTTAGAAGTTAAATATTCATTTCTCCAAGAATAATATCCATAAACTGCAAAGGCTAAATAAACTGCAAATAATCCAACTGTAAAATTTAGTCCTTTTAAATAATACATGAAAATTGCTACCACATTAATAATAATCCAAAACAACCAATTATCGATACGTTTTTGTGTAATTAACCAAGTAGCGTAAAAGCTGAAGATTGTGGTAAAAGCATCAGCGTAAGCAAATTCGGCATCCGTAAATTTTTGGGCGAAATAGCCCAAAGCAATGGAGGTTATGGCACAAATAGTTATCCAAATCGATGTGAATTTTTTTGAACTAAAACTTACTTGAGTTTCTTTGGTATTCGATATTTTGTTCCAGTTATACAAACCGTAAAAAGCCATTGCTACGTAATATAAGTTAAGGATAGCATCGAAATACAATTTTGAAAAAAAAAATACAAAAACATAAACTGAGGAAGAGATAATGGCAGCAGGCCAACACCAATTGTTTTGCTTGGTGGCTAATAAAATGTAAATCAATCCGAAAAAGGAAGCAATAAGATCAAGAGCAATAAATAGGTCTTCAGAAATTTCCATAATTACCTGCATCCGCAATCTGACGAAAACTTAAAAGTTGTTTGGGGCAGAGCATCTATTATTAAGTTTTGCTCGTCTAGCTTTATCGGGTTTACTTGAAGTTCGACCCGTTGAAGTGATTTTATAGGTGATAGAATCTCATATACATAAGAGATGTTATTTGCCCATCCATCAATTAAGGTTAGTTTTTTGAGGTTTACCAGGCAGCTTGGAATTTCACCAATTTCATTTTTAAAAAAAATAAGTTCTTCCAAGTTTTCTAATTCACAAATTGCCTCAGGTAGTTTTTTTAATTGGTTGTTAGAAACATCTAAAATCTTTAAAGATTTTAGTTTCTCAATTTTATTTGGAATTGAATCTATTTTGTTTTTAGAAAGATTTAGTGAAGTAATTGACGGGTTAAGAAAAACCGAATCAGGAATTGAGGTGAGCTTTTTCTTTTTGAGATTTATTTCCGTTGTTTGACCAAATGAAGCAAGTCCCCAAAAAAAGAATAATAGAATCGCAATAATTCTCACGGCTGTAAAACCTTTAACGCATTTTGTTGATCAATTCCTAACTGAGATTTTAATCCGTCTAAAGAATCGAACTTTTGCTCATCTCTAAGCTTGTCTATTAATTCAATAGTTAAAGTTTTACCGTACAAATCACCATTAAAACCAAGCAGGTTTATTTCAATTTTTTGATGATTTTGGTCGTTTATGGTGGGTCTTACACCAATATTTAGCATGCCTTTATAAATTTGGTTTTCTAAATGAACCAAACAAGCATAAACGCCATTTGCAGGAATAGTTTTGTATTTATCGGTTAATTCAATATTGGCAGTAGGGTATCCAATTGTTTTTCCAATTCCATCGCCTTTTACCACATTACCAGTAAACCCAAAATTATATCCCAAAAATGTATTTGCTAAAGCTACATTTCCATCAGCAAGAGCATTTCTAATTTTGGTTGAACTAACATTTACGCTTTCAATATCAAGGGCACTTATTTGTTCAATTTCAAAATTATACAGTTGAGCAAACTCTTGCAATTCTTCAAAAGAGCCTTCTCGGTTTCTGCCAAAATGGTGATCGTAGCCAATTACCAAAGTATGAAGCCCAAGTTTATTTACCAATAAATCTCTAATGTATTCCAGTGCACTAAGTCTAGAAAATTCCAGAGTAAAAGGTTGAATAATTAAATGATTGAGTCCTTCTTTTTTTAGAAGCGAAATTTTTTCCTCTAAACTATTCAACAATTTTAGGTTGTTATTATCAGGAAATAAAACCAACCTTGGGTGAGGATTGAAAGTAATCATCACACTTTCACCTTCAATTTCTTTGGCTTTTGAAATTAGATTTTTGATGATTTTTTTGTGCCCATTGTGCACTCCATCAAAGGTGCCGGTGGTAATTACAGGTTTGTTTACCTTTTTAAATTCATTAATGCCGAAGTATACTTTCACAAAGATTTTTTGATTTGCTCGATTTCTGTAAATTCTTTCTCAGAATTTTAAAGTGTTCAAAAGTAGAAAAATAAAATTGCCAAAGATGTTTTAGGTTTTACCTTTTGTTATAGTTTTGCAGCGATTTTCAAGACGCTAAATTAAAGAAATAAAAATGGCTCATAACACAGGAAAAATCGTACAAATTATCGGCCCCGTTGTCGATGTTGCATTTGATACAGACAAAGGACTTCCAAACATTTTTGATGCATTGGTAGTAACCAAAGAAACCGGACAAAAAGTAGTTTTAGAGTGCCAACAACACATTGGTGAAGACGTAGTAAGAACAATTGCTATGGATTCTAGTGATGGTTTAAGTAGAGGCATGGAAGTTATCTCTACAGGTTCTGCTATTAAAATGCCAATTGGCGAACAAGTAAACGGAAGGTTGTTTAATGTAGTTGGTGAAACTATTGACGGTCTTGCAGAATTAGATTATTCAGTAGGATCTCCAATACACCGAGATGCTCCTAGATTTGAAGATTTATCAACTTCTACTGAAGTTTTATTTACTGGTATTAAAGTAATCGATTTAATTGAGCCTTACTCAAAAGGTGGAAAAATTGGATTGTTTGGTGGTGCTGGTGTTGGTAAAACAGTATTAATTCAAGAGTTGATTAACAATATTGCCAAAGGTTACGAAGGTTTATCGGTATTTGCCGGTGTAGGTGAAAGAACTCGTGAAGGAAACGATTTGTTGCGTGAAATGATTGAAGCCAACATTATTCGTTACGGAGATGCTTTTAAAGAATCTATGGAAGAAGGTGGATGGGATTTATCTAAAGTTGACCCTGCTGCGTTGAAAGATTCAAAAGCTGCTTTCGTATTTGGTCAAATGAATGAGCCTCCAGGTGCACGTGCTCGTGTTGCTTTATCAGGTTTAACCTTAGCTGAGTATTTCCGTGATGGTGATGAAGAATCAGGCGGTAGAGATATTCTTTTCTTTATTGATAACATCTTTAGATTTACCCAAGCAGGTTCTGAAATGTCAGCGCTTTTAGGTAGGATGCCATCAGCGGTAGGTTACCAACCAACATTGGCTACTGAGATGGGAACCATGCAAGAGCGTATTACTTCAACTAAAAGAGGTTCTATTACTTCTGTTCAAGCGGTTTACGTTCCTGCGGATGATTTAACTGACCCTGCTCCTGCAACAACCTTTGCTCACTTAGATGCAACTACAGTACTTTCAAGAAAAATTGCTGAGCTTGGTATTTATCCTGCGGTTGATCCATTGGATTCAACTTCAAGAATTTTAACTGAAGCAGTTGTTGGAAAACCTCATTACGATTGTGCTCAAAGAGTAAAGGAAACCTTACAACGTTATAAAGAACTTCAAGATATTATTGCCATCTTAGGTATGGATGAATTATCCGAAGAAGATAAAATGGTTGTTCACAGAGCTAGAAGGGTGCAAAGATTTTTATCTCAACCTTTCCACGTTGCTGAGCAGTTTACTGGTATTCCAGGAGTTTTGGTTCCAATTGAAGAAACCATCAAAGGGTTTAACATGATTATGGATGGTGAAGTTGATGAATACCCTGAAGCTGCATTTAACTTAGTAGGAAATATTGAAGAAGCGATTGAACGTGGTAAAGCCATGATTGAAGCTGAAAATTTATAAGCCATGTTTTTAGAAATTTTAACACCAGACGAAGAAGTTTTTAAAGGAGAAGTAGATTATATCTCTTGCCCTGGAATAGATGGTTACTTTGGTGTTTTAAATAACCATGCAGCCTTAATTTCTTCATTGAAAGCTGGCAGTTTAAAGGTAACTCCCGCAAATGATGCAAAGCACTTTGACCATGCAGAAGGCAAAATGAAGCATACCTTAGCTGATGATAACAAGTCTTTAGTTTATGCCATAAATGGCGGAACAATAGAAGTTAAAAACAATAAAGTTATTGTGTTGGCTGAGTAACATAATATTAGTTCAAAAAAAAAGCGACTTGAAAAAGTCGCTTTTTTTTTGCCTTAAACTTTCTATTGCAGTTTAGGATTGTTTTTGTGTCTGTCTTTATCTCGTTTGGTTTTGTTATCCATTCGTTTGTTAAAGGCTTCTGTTAAATCAACTCCAGTTTGGTTGGCTAAACAAATCAAAACGAAAAGCACATCAGCAAACTCCTCTCCTAAATCTTTTTCTTTATCGCTTTCTTTTTCAGATTGCTCTCCATATCTTCTAGATATTATTCTTGCAACTTCGCCAACTTCTTCTGTAAGTTGAGCCATATTGGTAAGCTCATTAAAATACCTTACCCCAACGGTTTTGATCCAATCATCAACTTGTTTTTGTGCTTCTTCTAAAGTCATTATAGTTCTTTTAAATCTTCAAATTTTATATCTAATAAATTAAACTGCTCCCATCCATTAAAATCAAAATGCCACCATTCTGTTGGGTAAACTTTAAACCCAAATTGCTGCATGGTTTCAATTAAATAATCTCTGTTAGCTATGAGGTTTGCTGGTAAATCCTCAAAATTTGGATGTGCTTTTTCTGTAAAATTATCATAGGCAGTTGGCATTGGTAGCTCTTCACCTGTTTCCATATCAACAAGAGTTATATCAACCGCGCAACCTCTATTGTGTCTTGAACCTATATAAGGAGAAGCAACATAATTGGTATCTCTATAAATTTCATAAAATTTTACAGTAGCACTGTAAGGCCGGTATGCATCGAATATTTTTAGGGCCAATCCTCTTTCGTTAAAAGTTTTATTAGCTCGCATTAAATTAGTGGCAACTTGTTTTCTTGCAAAAGCTTCAGCGCTTGGGTAAATAATTTCTTTGGTGAAATTTTCAGAAGTTGCATATTTTATATCAAAAAACAAACCTTCGTATTCTCTTAAGTTCACCAATTCTAAAATTGGGTTATTCTTTATTTCTTGCTTGTATTGTTTTATATCAGAAGTAACTTTTAACCCAAATTCATTTTTGGGTTGGGCTTGGCAAGAAACGCTAAAAAATAAGACTGCAGAAAGCAATAAAATTAACCTCATGATTTGTTTTTGGTATCAATAATTATTGTCACAGGGCCATCATTCAACAATCGTACCTTCATGTCAGCGCCAAAAATTCCTGTTTCAACTTTTGTTTTGCTTGTGGTTTCTAAAACTTCAATAAAGTAATTGTAAAGTGGAATCGCTTGGTCGGGTTTTGCAGCTCTAATAAAGGAAGGTCGGGTACCTTTTTTTGTTTTTGCATGTAATGTAAATTGGCTTACAACAAGCATTTTTCCATCAACATCTGCCAAAGCTAAATTCATGTTGTTTTGATTATCGTTGAAAATTCTTAGCGTACAAATTTTATTGGCTAACCAATCAGCATCTTCTTTTTCATCAGCCTCCTCAATTCCCAATAAAATTAAATATCCAGAACCAATTTCGCCATTTATTTTTCCTTCAATTTCTACACTTGCTTCGGTAACACGTTGTATCACAGCTTTCATATTATCTGTAAGGATTATATTCTTCGTGAAATAAATTTAAGTATGATTTGTACCTAGAAAATGCAATTTCTCCAGCTTCCACTTTTTCAATTATGATACAGCCGGGCTCGTTGTTATGGTTACAATTTTGAAATTTACATTGCCCCAAATGGCCTTGAAACTCTTTAAAGTAGTGTGATAAATTTTCTTTTTCGAAATCTACCACACCAAAAGCTCGCAAGCCAGGGGTATCAATAATTTTTGCAGGCAAGTTAATTTCAAACATCTCAGCAAAAGTAGTTGTGTGTTTTCCTGTTTTGTGATAATCAGATACTTGAGAAATTCTTAAGTCAATGTTTTTATCAATTGCTTTAATTAAGGATGATTTTCCCACTCCTGAGTGGCCTGTTAAAATAGAAGTTTTGGATTTTAATTTTTTCTTTAATTCATCGATATTAAAGTTTGTATTTACTGAGGTTTCTAAAACTTCAATTCCTGCTTTTTGGTATGTTGCAATAAAATCCTCATGCAGAAATTTTTCTTTTTCTGAATTCAACAAATCAATTTTATTGAGCACAATAAGGCAATCAATATCGTAGGCTTCTGCCGAAACCGTTATCCTATCAATAAACTCATAAGTGGTGTAAGGTTCAGCCAATGTGGCAATAACTACAATTAAATCTACATTAGATGCTATAATATGGTGTTGCTTTGATAAATTGGTAGATTTTCGAATGAGGTAGTTTTTTCTTTCTTCAATTTTATCAATAACCCAATCAGATTCATCTTTTTTTAAACCTACATAATCTCCAACTGCCACAGGGTTGGTAGCTTTAAAACCTTTTAGCCTAAACTTTCCTCTAATTTTAGCTTCAACTATTTCGCCATCTACTTTTACCCAGTAGTTGCTGCCCGTAGATTTTATTACCGTTCCTTTTATTTCCACGCCATAAAAGTAAAGGGAATAAACATTTGTAAATAAGATTTTCTAAAATTCATTGTTATTAGCTTAATTTGTAGGCTATGTCAATAAAAGTTGAAGGAGTTTCTAAAGTTTATGGTACCCAAAGGGCATTAAACAATGTTTCGTTTGAAGTTAATTCAGGCGAAATTGTTGGTTTTTTGGGGCCAAATGGGGCAGGTAAATCTACCATGATGAAAATTTTGACCTGTTTTATTCCTCAAACAGAGGGCTTGGCAGAGGTTTGTGGGTTTAATGTGGAAGATAATCCGATGGAGGTGAAAAAAAGTATAGGTTACTTGCCTGAATCGAATCCTCTTTATTACGACATGTATGTAAAAGAGTACTTGCATTTTATTGCGGGCTTACACCAAATTGAGGAACCTAAAAAAAAGGTTGATGAAATTATTTCTTTGGTAGGATTAGACATTGAACAACACAAACAAATTGGTGAACTTTCTAAAGGATACAAACAAAGGGTCGGTTTAGCGCAAGCATTAATTCACAACCCAGAAGTTTTAATTTTAGATGAACCAACTACAGGTTTAGATCCAAACCAAATTGTTGATATTAGAAACTTGATAAAGGAGATTGGCAAGACAAAAACTGTTTTGATGAGTACCCATATTATGCAAGAAGTAGAAGCTATTTGCGATAGGGTAATCATCATCAATCATGGTAAAATTGTAGCCGATGACAAAACATCTAATCTTAAAAATATTTTAAAAGACCAACATATTGTAGTGGTTGAGTTTAAAGAAAATGTAGAGGTTAGTTTACTTAAAAATATTGTTGGAGTAAAAAGTGTTCATTTACATGAAGATAACTCCTTTCACCTAGTTCCAGATAATGGAAAAGATATCCGCGAAAGCGTTTTTAAATTTGCAGTAGAGCATAAATTAAGCATTATTTCACTTAAAGAGGAAGAAAAAAGATTAGAAGAAGTTTTTAAATCGCTTACTGCAAACTAGTTTCTTATTATTTTCGCCTCCCTATCTTTTATGTATGTCGTATTTTTTCACTTCAGAGTCTGTTTCAGAAGGTCATCCCGATAAGGTTGCAGACCAAATTTCTGATGCTTTGGTAGATCACTTTTTAGCTTTTGACCCTTATTCGAAAGTAGCTTGCGAAACTTTGGTTACTACAGGGCAAGTTGTTTTAGCAGGCGAGGTAAAATCTGAAACTTATTTAGATGTTCAACAAATTGCTAGAGATGTAATCAAAAAAATTGGTTACACCAAATCAGAATACATGTTCGAAGCTAATTCGTGTGGTATTTTGAGTGCAATTCATGAGCAGTCTCCAGATATTAACCAAGGTGTAGATAAGGTTGACCCTAAATTGCAAGGTGCTGGTGACCAAGGAATGATGTTTGGTTACGCCACCAAAGAAACCGAAAATTATATGCCTTTGGCGTTAGATTTATCTCACAAAATTTTACAAGAATTAGCAGATATTCGTCGTGATGCAAGTGAAATTGGTTACTTAAGGCCTGATGCAAAATCTCAAGTTACAATTGAGTATAATGATGACAATCAGCCAATAAGAATCGATTCTATCGTGGTTTCAACACAACATGATGATTTTGTTTCTCCTAAATCAAATTCTGCTGAAGATAAAAAAGCTGCAGAAGATGAAATGTTAGGTAAAATATCAAATGATATAAAAGAAATTTTAATTCCAAGGTTGGTAGCTAAACTTCCAACTGGAATCCAAAAGTTATTTGAAGGAAATATTCAATACCATATTAATCCAACAGGAAAATTTGTAATTGGCGGACCTCATGGAGATACAGGTTTAACCGGAAGAAAAATTATTGTAGATACTTATGGTGGAAAAGGCGCCCATGGAGGTGGAGCATTTTCAGGCAAGGATCCATCTAAAGTAGATAGGTCTGCTGCTTATGCTATGAGACATATTGCCAAGCATTTGGTAGCTTCAGGAGTTTGCAATGAAGTATTGGTGCAAGTTTCTTATGCCATTGGTGTTGTTGAACCTACAGGTGTTTATGTAAACACTTATGGAACTTCAAATGTGAATATGACTGATGGAGAAATAGCCAAAAAGGTTCGATCTATTTTTGATTTAACTCCTTATGGAATTGAAACAAGTTTAAAATTAAGAAACCCAATCTATTCTGAAACAGCAGCTTATGGCCACATGGGGCGTGAAAGCCAAGTTGTTACTAGATCTTTTACCAATGGCAGTGGAGAAACCATTACCAAAGAATTAGAGCTTTTTACTTGGGAAAAATTGGATAGATTAGAAGACGTAAAAATAGCTTTCGGTCTTTAAGGATTCATTAATCTTGATCCTTCTTTGAACTCGGGAATTGAAATAAACTTTTTCGATTTTCCTACTTTAAAAATTATCAAGCAAGCCCCTTCATATTCAAATGGAGGGGTTTCTTTTTCTTCATTGGTGGTTGATGCTATTTTAATCTCGTCTTTTAACTTCATAACGTTTGCTACAAATACCCCACTATCATTTGGATAAATAACTAAACTCTCGCTTTTAAACCGTCCATTTTCGAATTGGTAAATACTTTCGCCTAAAAATATTTTTTCAATCTTAACTGTATCTGCAAAATTTGATTTTAGGTTGATGGTAAATACCCTTCCTCTTGAACTTTCAATGCCTTTAGAAAATGGTTGGTAAATGGCTTTAGTGCAAATTAATTCAGTACTTTCCTGGTGCTTTTGATTTGGACATCCCCATAAAAAAATCATTGAAAATAACAGTAACCACATTCTTGTTTTTATCTTAATTTTGACCATTACCTAGTTTTATAACCTGTTGAATATGTTTCGAAAATACATTTTTAAAGTCCTTTCCTTTTGTTTTGGACTTGCGGCTATTTTTTTTCTCTTTAATAGTTTGGATCAAACTACTTCGAGAGAAGATTATGCCAAATTTATCAACAATCATAAATATGCGTTAAATAGATATGATATTACTCCAGATAAGTATGGAATAACTCCTGATAAAGCATATGAACAAGACTACTTAAGAACTTTAGATCCATCAACAGGAAAACCCGAGCCAACAAGGCTAAATGCAATTTACAAGCAGGTAAATCAAAAGCTTTCTAAAGCATCAGCTGTTCCTGGAAGTTCTTCAAACACAACTTGGGTTGAGCGCGGTCCGGATAATGTAGCAGGAAGAACAAGAGCCTTGATGTTTGATCCCAATGCTTCAAGTGGAAATAAAGTTTGGGCAGGAGGAGTAACAGGGGGTTTGTGGTACAACAATGATATTACCAATTCAAATTCAAGCTGGGTAAAGGTGAATGATTTTTGGGATAATATTTCTATATCAGCTATTGCTTACGACCCAAACAATACTCAAATTTTTTATGTAGGAACGGGGGAAGTTTATGCTGGAGCTAGCAGAGGTGGAGGTATTTGGAAGTCAACCGATGGAGGAAATACTTGGAACAAATTGGTCTCAACCAATGGCTATTATTATGTAAATGATATTGTGGTAAGAAATGAGAGCGGAAGCTCTGTAGTTTACGCAGCAGTTGATGGAAGATTTTACAAAGGCGCTTTTCATGGTTCTGCTAATGCAGGTTTACAAAGATCTATAAATGGAGGAACAAGTTGGACTCAAGTTTTGCCAAACATTCCTTCAGAATCAATAAATTTTGTAGCTAGCGATATAGAATTAGCAGCAGATAATAGAATTTGGATTGGAACTAAAGGATCTCCTTATGGAGCAAATGACGAAGGTGGTGGTAGAATATTATATTCAGATAACGGAACTTCATGGACCACCTCAAGAGCATCTAATGTAACCAATGGAGATGGAAGGGTTGAGGTTGCCTGCGCTCCGAGTAATGCCAATTATGTATATGCTTTGGTAGAAGATCAAGGCGAAGTTTTTGAAATTTTAAAAACTACCAACAAAGGAAGCTCTTGGAGTGTAATGCCTGAACCAAATGATGATGATAATGGAATTCCTGCTTCAGATTTTACTCGTGGTCAAGCTTGGTATGATTTAATTATAGCAGTTGACCCAAATGATGCAAATAAGGTTATTGCTGGAGGTATTAACCTTCATATGTCAACAAATGGAGCAACTAATTGGAGTCAAATTTCTAAATGGAGTAATAACCCAAATATGGGTTCTAAAAATTACAGTTATGTTCATGCAGATCAGCACCAAATTGTTTTTAAACCTGGCCAATCTAACGAAGTAATTTTTGGAACTGATGGGGGTGTTTTTTATACAAGTAGTTTATCTTCTGCTCCAATTGCAAATGTAATTTCATCAAGGAATAAAGATTATAACGTTACGCAGTTTTATGCCTGTGCTATTCATCCAACCCAAAATCAAAATTATTTTTTAGCTGGTGCTCAAGATAATGGCTCTCATGCTTTTTCTAGTGTTGGAATGAATTCAACAGTTGAAGTAAATGGGGGAGATGGCGCTTTTTGTTTTATAGATCAAACAAACCCCAATTACCAAATCACCTCTTATGTTTATAATACTTACGATTTATCTACAAATGGTGGCTCAAGCTTTTTTACAAATATTGTTAGCGACCAGAACACAGGTAGCTTTATCAATGTAGCTGATTATGACAATAATTTAGACATTTTATTCTCTGCAAAAGGCACTTCAGATATTTGGAGATTTAATGGTATTACAGGAAGTATCAACCAATCTTCTGTTTCAATTTCAGGTATGCAAACCATGGCTTCAGCCATGTATGTTTCGCCTCACACCACTTCATCTACAACTTTGTTTGTGGGTTGTGAAGACGGAAGTTTATTTAAAGTTACCAATGCAAATGGAGCATCATCATCAACAAATATTACAGGAAGTGGATTTCCAAATGGAAGTATTTCTTGTATTGATTTAGGTGCAACTGAAAACGAAATTATCGTTACATTTTTTAATTATGGAGTTTCTTCTGTTTGGTATAGTGCTGACGGAGGAACAACTTGGAGTAATAAAGAAGGTAACTTGCCAGATATGCCTGTAAGATGGGCAATGTTTAATCCTACAAATTACGATGAGGTAATTTTAGCAACCGAAGTTGGTATTTGGGGAACTGATAACTTTTCGAGCCCTTTGCCAACTTGGTCTAGCAGTAATTCTGGTTTAGCAAATGTTAGGGTAGATATGCTTCAAATGAGAACTTCAGATTATGAAGTTATTGCTGCTACCCACGGAAGAGGATTGTTTTCTAGTTCAGGCTTTAATTTTACAGCCTCAACTTCTCCACCTGTTGCAGGTATCCAATTAAATCAGAATTCTATTTGTACAGGAGATTCTATTCAAATAACTGATGCAAGTACAAGTTTTCCAAGTAATTGGTTTTGGACAGTTTCAGGTGCTGGAACCCAACAAACATCTACAAAACAAAATCCAAAATTTGCCTTTAGCCAAGGTGGTTACTATGACGTTAAACTTGTTGTTTCTAATTCTTTTGGTGCAGATTCTACTACAACTCAAAGTGCATTTTTAGTAGGCACAAATCCAGTTGAAATTACTATTAAAACTGACAATTACGGCTCAGAAACCACTTGGGCACTTTACGATAACAGCGGAAATGTTATTAACCAAGGTGGACCATATACAGATGTAATTAATGGACAAACTTTTACAATTAACGAGTGCTTGCCTAATGGATGTTATAAGTTCAAAATTTTCGACAGCTTCGGAGATGGAATTTGCTGTGCTAACGGAAATGGGTTTTACCAAATTAAAAGTTTAACAAACAATATAATAACAAATACAGGTGGATCTTTTACAACAGCAGACAGTGCTAACTTTTGTGTTCCACCAACTGGAGCACCCCCTATAGCAGATTTCAATTATTCATCAAATACAATTTGTGCCGGAGATACCGTGTTTTTTACAGATGCATCGGCAAATATTCCTACGAGTTGGCATTGGAGTTTTGTTGGAGGTGTTGCAAATGATACTTCAATTTCTAATCCATATGTAGTATACAACTCACCTGGAACCTATTCAGTTACGTTATTGGTTCAAAATGCAAGCGGAAACGATGCTGAATTTAAATCAAACATAATTATTGTTCAACCAGGTCCTGCTGTAAGTGTTAACCTACCTTCGGGTTATTGCGATAACGAAAATTTTTCGGTTGGAATTTCGGCTAGTACTTATACAGGCACTTGGTCGGTTTCTTGGGATGCTAATATGGTGGATACAGCTTTTTTTAACCCTAACAAATTAGGCGTTGGAACTTATTCGGGTTCATATACCATAACGGGCTCTAATGGTTGCGAAGGCACACAAAATTTTAGTTTTGATATTAAAAATGCTCCACAAGTGGTATTAAATTTTACTGATACCCTTTGCGTTGGAGCTCAAAGTTTTTCATTGAGCGGAGGTGTTCCTGTTGGGGGAACTTATTCTGGCTTGGGTATCACCAACGGAGTGTTTGAGCCAGCAGGAGTAGGCTCTGGAATTTATGCCTTAAAGTATGTTTACAATGATCCAAATGGTTGTTCAGATTCAGCTTATTCTAATTTGGTTATTGATGTTTGTCAGGGTATTTCGGGTACTGTGTTAAAGAGCATGATTAATGTTTATCCTAATCCTGTAAAAGATGAATTGTATGTTAATTTAAACTCAGTAAATGAGTCAGTTGAATTGAATTTGATTAACACTATTGGCGAGGTTGTAAAAACTGAAGTAATTAACCAGGGTGTAAATTATTATTTATTAAAGACTGATGATTTGGCCAAAGGAGTTTACTTCTTAACCATGAAGATAAAAACAGAAGTAATAAGCTATAGAATTGTAAAAACAGAATAAGAATTTCTTATTCTGTTTTTAAACAATGAATTATTTCGGGTAACTATCTTTTGCTTTTATAGGGTAGCAAAAACATCATCAAGTTTAGCTTCTAAGGCTGGGCCTCTTAAATCTTTACCAATTATTTTTCCTTCGGCATCAATCAAAAAGGTTTTAGGTATTGAAGTAACATTATACAATTTAGCACCTGCTGAATTCCAAAATTTAAGGTCGCTAACGTGAGTCCAAGTAAGTTGATCTTGAGCAATAGCGCCAACCCATGCATCTTTCGTTTTGTCTAAAGAAACACCAAAAATTTCAAATCCTTTGGGTTGATATTTCTGATACATTTTTACCACATTAGGATTTTCCATTCGACAAGGTTTGCACCAAGATGCCCAAAAATCAATCAAAACCACTTTGCCTCTTAAGCTAGAAAGTTTTACAATTTCACCATTTGGATTTTCCAATGCAATATCTGGAGCATCTGCGCCAATAGCCAATTTTCTGCTAGCATCAACTCTGGCTTTTAAGTCTAAATAATAACTAGAGTTTCCTGCAATGGATTTTAATCCAGCTTCTACTTTTTCGAAGTAGGCAAAATCTTGGTCAGGGTTTAAGTTCTGAACCGCTGCCAAGGAAGCCATTGAGCCTGGTTTTTCATCAATAAAAGATTTAATAACGTTAGTGGCCTCGGTAGAAATTTGATATTGTTTTTGAGTAGCTGCTTGGTATCCCATAACATCTCCTTGTGCTTGGTATTGCTGCATTACTTTTCTTACTGAATCTATAGCAGAATAAAACTTAGCCATTCTATTATTTAACTCCTTTAACCTAGCAGATTCATCTGAACCTTGAACCAGATAAGTTGCATCTAAATTATCGGCATTTGCTGTTAAAGTAATTTGATCTTTTGGAGAAATAATAAAATTAAAAAAATTTTGTTGGCCCAATCTAATGCGATAAAATGAGGGAGCATTGCAATCAACATAATAAGAAAAGCTACCATCTTCATCAACTTGTAAAGTATCTTCTAAAACAACTTGCTGTGTTTCTAATCTTTCAAAAACAACATGCCCTCCTTTGTAATTTTCTAACTCTCCAGTAATTTTTGTATCGGTTTTTACTTGATTGTTTGCATTATCAGAACAGCTTGTAAATGTTATTGCTGCTATTACCGCGAAAAAAAATAATCTCATGCTTCTAGTTTTTCTCTTAAAATTTGATTTGCTTTTTTTGGATCTGCTTTACCTTTAGAAAGTTTCATTACCTCTCCCATAAATAGGCCAACAAGACCTTTTTTACCAGATTTATATTCCTCTACCTTTTCTGGATACTTTGCTAATGCTTGATCGATGAATCCTGAAAGGGCGTCATTATCATTTTCTTGCATTAAATTATTTTCAATGGCAATTTCTTCGGCCGTTTTGTTTGGGTTCTCTATTAATAGAGGAAATATTTTTTGTGATGCAACCGAGTTACTCACTTTATTCTCATCAATTAGCTGGATTAAATTGGCAATAGTTTTTGGCTTTAGTGGAAACTCTTCAATGCCAATACCATTAGTATTAAGGTAACTTTTTACCTCACCCATTAGCCAGTTGGTTGCTGCTTTATGATTATTTGTTTGCTTAATAAGTTCCTCAAAATACAAAGCAATCGGTTTAGATTCAGTTAAGTTTCCGGCATCATATTCTGATAAACCTAACTCAGAAACATACTTCTTTTTCAACTCGTTAGGCAAAGGTGGCATTGTGGTTTTTATGCCATCAATTTCTTTTTGGGTAACCCAATATGGCAACAAATCGGGCTCTGGAAAAAACCGGTAATCGTTGGCTTCTTCTTTGCTTCGCATGCCGAAAGTTATTCCTGATGCAGCGTCAAAAGTTCTGGTTTCATGGTCAATAATTCCTCCTTTTTCTAAAACATCAATTTGCCTAGTAATTTCATGTTCAATAGCTCTTTGAACATTCCTAATAGAGTTCATATTTTTTACTTCTACCTTTTGACCAAATTCGGTAGCAACTTTTTTCATTACAGAAATATTGGCATCACATCTAAGGCTACCTTCTTCCATATTTCCATCACAAATTTCTAAATACCTAACAAGTTTTCTAATTTCCATTAGATATTGATAAGCTTCTTCTCCAGATTCAATTTCTGGTTCTGAAACTATTTCTACCAATGGAACTCCAGCTCTGTTTAAATCTACTAAAGATGAGTACGGATCTTGGTCATGTATGCTTTTACCAGAATCCTCTTCCATGTGTATTCTGGTTAAACCAATAGATTTTTTACCTCCGCTTTTAGTTTCTATTTCAACCGACCCTTCGGTACAAATTGGCGTATCGAATTGGGTAATTTGATAGCCTTTGGGTAAATCTGCGTAGAAATAGTTTTTTCTCGAAAACCTATTTTCTTCGGTTATTTTGCAATTGCAGGCTAAACCTAGTTTAATTGCAAACTCAATTTGGCTTTTGTTTATTCTGGGCAGTGTACCTGGATGGCCTAATGAAATTTCGCTAATGTGGGTGTTTGGTATTCCTCCATATTCATTCACATCGGCAGAAAATGCCTTGCTTTTTGTGAGCATTTGGGCGTGAACTTCTAACCCAATTACTGCTTTATAATTATCGTAAACTGAACTCATATCAGATTTTCATCATCATTTTAGTGGTGGCAAAATTATCGCCAAAAAGCTTAATAATAAATACTCCTTTAGGAATATAATTTTCTATTTCAAGCTCAATAAAATTACTATTAACATTTCTTTTTTCTAACAAGCTTCCTGCAGCATTGTAAATTTCTATTTGTTTTATCTCTGATGCATTAGAAATATTTAATGTGTTAGATGTTGGATTGGGATAAATATTAAAATTTTGATCTTCTGAAATAGTAATGTTTGATGTAGGAACAGAGTTTCCATCAAAAACAAAAAGGCCTTCTTGCATATCTGAAGCCAAAACTAAACCTGATGGTAAAAATGGGTAAACTCCCCAACAGCCTTCATAGCTATTTCTAGGTGAAAGAGGCGAAGTTTCGTACATTGCTAATGTAGTTGGGTTAGCTGGATCGCTTAAATCAAAAACATAAACACCATCATAATAATAACTTACAAAAAGTAAGTCGCCTTTAAAAATAAGATTGTGAACAATGCTTTTTGAATCTACATTAGAGTTTATTTGAGATAAAACCTTAATATCTGATGGGTCTGAAATATCTAAAATTTTGATGTCCATTCCCCAAGTTTCATCAGCCATTGCATAAATATTACCTGCTGAATGTAACCAGCCAGAGTGATTATAACCTTGATCTGGATATTGGGTTAGGCTTCCCATAAGTTTAGCATTTGAAGGGTCTGTAAAATCAATCATGAAAAAGCCATTTGTTCCAGCGTTGCAAAAAGCTATTCCATCTTCTACATAAATATCATGAATATAGCCTATTGAGTTCCAGAATGGAACATCGGTTTGGCAATCTAATAACCTTTTTGGATGAGTTGGGTCTGCCAAAGAAAAAAGTGTTAATTGTCTATCTCCACCGCATGAATATAAAACACCTCTAGCTGAATCAATAAAAATATTGTGAGACCTTTGAAATAATGAGTCTTCATCGTAAACTAAAGCAGTAGAGTCGGGTAGATGTGATAAATCTAAAATTTGCAAACTACTTGGGCCCTCATCACAAACAACATATAGGTAGCCATTGTAATCGTGGTAATCTCTATGAATAACATATCTTCCTCTAAATCTTCCTTCTGTGAAATCCACAAGAGGAATATTGTTTGGGTCTGACACATCAAAAATGTGGGTTCCTTCTGTTGTACCAATAACGGCATATTCTTTTTGGTTTTGGGTAAACCCCCAAACCTCATTATATGTGTTGTTAAATGCCTGGCTCCCCATTAAGGTAGAGTCTTTCCAGTTATAAATGTTGGTAAGGTTAACTTGGCCAACCATAACCAATGAAATAAATAGTGAGAAAAGAAAAGTAAAAGTTTTTTTCATGTTAAATAGATTTAATCATTTCAGAAATTAAAGCGGTAACTTTTGGTTCAACTTCGTTGGCAGCAACAAGCACTTTTTCGTGAGAAACTTCTTCTATTTCTTCTCCAACACCCAAATCAGTTATTACCGATATTGCAAAGCAAGCTTTTTGCATGTGCTTAGCGACAATTACCTCTGGAACGGTTGACATTCCAACGGCATCGGCTCCGATTGCTTGCATAAATTTGTATTCTGCAGGGGTTTCGAAAGTTGGGCCCGATGTTCCGGCATAAACTCCCTCAACAACAGAAACATTTACTTTTTGAGCACAGCTTTTAGCTAATGAAATTAACTTTTTGCTATAGGGCTCACTCATATCTGGAAATCGAGGTCCAAATTCTTCAATATTTTTTCCTCTTAAAGGATTGTCGGGAAATAAATTAATGTGGTCGGTAATAAGCATAATATCCCCAACTTTAAAGCTAGAGTTTACGCCTCCAGAAGCATTAGATAAAATAAAAGTTTCAACACCTAAAAGTGCAAACACCCTTATGGGGAAGGTAACTTTTTGCATGTCGTAACCTTCATAATAATGGAACCTGCCTTGCAATGCCACAACTTTTTTACCAGATAAACTTCCGAATATTAAATTTCCTTTATGGCCTTTAACTGTTGATTGAGGAAAGTTTGGAATTTCAGAATAAGGAATTTTTAATTCTACTTCTATTTTATTGGCCAGATTGCCTAGACCAGTTCCTAATATTATTCCTATTTCTGGTTTAAAACTGGTTTTGTTTTGCAGGTAACCTACTGCTGATTTAATTTCTTCCAACATAACTTAAAATATAATTATCAAACACCTCTTTATCTTTACCATGAAAATCAACTTCTATTGAAATATAAAATAAAGGTAAATCATTTATTAAAGGAAGGATGCTCGGATCTTGCAATCTAGCCGCATCTTTTTCTGTTGTTATAATTATTTTGTTTTGATTTTTTATACTCTCGAAAGTACCTTTTAATTTTTCAATATCAAAAACGGTAAACTTATGATGATCGGGATGAGCAATATGTTTTAATTCGGTAAATTTTTCTTCAAAATAAGTGGTTAAAGGCTCTGGGTTTGCAATTCCGGTTAGCAAAAGACATGTGAAATTCCTAGCAAAATAAAATTCTTTATCAATTTTTTGTTTAGGAGAATCAGTCTTTTTTACCGAAATAAAGTTGCCATATTTTAAATAAGAGTAAAAAACCTGTTGGTGAGGTTTTGGATTAATGTCTTGTGTAATAATTCTTCTTTCAAGAGGAGAAAAAATATCGGGTGTTTTGGTAACAATAATAATATCTGCTCTAGAAGCTCCGCTTCTCCATTCTCTAAGTTTGCCCGATGGCATTACGTAATCATTGTGGTAAAGATTATCGTATGATGTAAGTAAAATGTTAATGTTAGACTGAACCCAACGATGTTGATAAGCGTCATCTAGCAAAATAGCTTTTATATTTTCATCACTGGTTAACATAGTTTTTATTCCATGCACTCTTTGTTCATCAACACAAACATTTAAATCTTTAAATTTTGATTTTATCTGATAGGGCTCGTCCCCAATTTCGGAGGCGGTATTTTGTGCAGTAGATTTAATAAAACCTTTGGTTTTTCTGCCATAGCCTCTGCTTAAGGTTGCTATTTTAAATTTCGGGCTTAGTAACCTAATTAGGTATTCAACATGTGGAGTTTTACCAGTTCCGCCAACTGTTAAATTACCAATAGAAATAACGTCAACCTCAAATCTTTGAGAGTTTAACATGCCATAATCGAACAGCAAATTTCTTACTCCTGTTAAAAGGCCGTAAAGTATACTAATTGGAAGTAATAAAAATTGCTTAAAACTCATTTTGGCCTGCAAAAATAATGGAAGATAAAGGTTTTGATTTGCCTTTATTAAAGATAGATTTGTAAAATGGCAAATAACACTGTAAACGATGTGCTAAAAGCCCTTTACAATTGGGCACCACCGCAACTTCAAGAAGATTATGATAATGCAACATTAATTGTAGGAAACCCCGAACAAACCGTAACAGGGGTTTTGGTAAGTTTAGATTGCATTGAGGAGGTTTTAGATGAAGCAATATTGAAAAACTGCAATTGCGTAGTTTCCCATCATCCAATAGTATTTAAGGGATTAAAGTCTTTTACAGGTAAAAATTATATTGAACGAGTAGTAATTAAAGCCATAAAAAATGATATTGCCTTAATTGCAGTGCATACCAATTTAGATAATGTTTGGCATGGAGTAAACCATAAAATTGGAAATTTATTAGCATTAGAGAATCTTCAAATTTTAGCTACAAAACAAAATACTTTACAAAAGTTATTTACCTATGTTCCTAATAAACATGCAGATAATTTAAGGCAATCTTTATTTGATGCTGGAGCAGGAAATATTGGGAATTACCAAAATTGTAGTTTTAGTTCAACTGGAGTTGGAACTTTTAAAGCATTAGAAGGAGCAAATCCATTTGTTGGAAAAAAAGGAGAAACCCATTCTGAAAGCGAGCAAAAAATTGAGGTAATTTTTCCTGCTCATCTTCAAAGTAGAATTATTTCTGCTTTGTTAAGCAATCACCCTTACGAAGAAGTAGCATACGAAATTTTTGAGGTGGTAAACCATCACCCACAAATAGGGGCAGGCATGATTGGAGAACTTAAACACCCATTAGAGGAGAAAGTGTTTTTAGAAAAATTGAAATCTGTTTTTAATTGTGGAGTAATAAAACACACAACATTACTAAATAAACCCATAAAAAAAGTTGCGTTTTGTGGAGGAGCAGGAAGTTTTCTTTTGAAGAATGCAATTGCTAAAAAAGCTGATGTTTACATCACAGGGGATGTTAAATACCATGATTTTTTTGATGCTGAAAATAAAATAGTTTATGCCGATATCGGACACTTTGAATCTGAGCAATTTACAATTGATTTAATAGGTGATTTTTTAATGCAAAAATTTAATACATTTGCAACCCATTTAACGGGAGTGAAAACCAATCCGGTAAATTATTTCTGAAAGAAGCATGGCAAAAAAAGCAACAAACACAGTTACAATAGAAGAAAAGCTAAGATCGCTTTACGACTTACAATTGATTGATTCTAAAATTGATCAGATAAGAGATATGAGAGGAGAATTACCTCTTGAGGTTGAAGACCTAGAAGCTGAATTATCGAGTTTAGAAGAAAAACTTGACAAAATCAAAGCTGAAATTAAAGATCAAGATAACGAGATTTCAAACAAAAAAATTGAAATTAAAGATTCTCAAGCTTTAATTAAAAAGTACGAAGAGCAACAAAATAATGTTAGAAATAACAGAGAATTTGAAGCACTTTCAAAAGAGATTGAGTACCAAAACTTAGAAATCCAACTTTGTGAAAAACGTATTAGAGAATATCAAGCGCGCATTGCAAATAAAAATGAAGTTTTAGATCTTAATCAAGAAAAATACAACGAGCGTAAAGAAGATCTTGATCACAAAAAAGGTGAGCTAGATAAAATATTGGCAGAAACCAAAAAAGAAGAAGAAGAGTTATTGAATAAATCAAAAGATTTTTCAAAAAACATCGAAGAAAGATTATTGGTTGCTTACGGAAGAATTAGAAAAAACATGAACAATGGTTTAGCAGTTGTTCCTGTTGTTAGAGGCGCTTCAGGAGGTTCTTTTTTCTTAATTCCACCGCAAAGAGAATTAGAAATTAGAGCTCGTAAAAAAATTACTTTCTCAGAGCATTGTGGCCGTATTTTAGTGGATGAGGAGTTAGCAGCAGAAGAGGAAGAAAAAATGAAAGAGCTTTTCAATAAGATTATAAAAATTGATTAATCCATCAATTTAACAAAATAGAAAAGGGGCTTTTTAGCCCCTTTTTTATTGCCTAATATTTTATACCTAAAGTAAATAAAGCTTTAAAGTCTCTATTTTCTATGGTTGTTGGCTGTAACGGTGTAAGCTCAGGATTATATAAGTAATACTCATATTTTTCGTAAGCTACAGATTGAAGGGTAAAATCAATATACCAGCCCTCTTTTCTGTAACCAATCCCAAATGAAGTTGAACGAAAACCTCTATTTATTGCTAGTTTATTACTGTAAGGATCTTGGCTAAAAACATAACCTCCTCTTGCAGTAAAGTTTCCAAATCTGTATTCTAATCCAGATCTCACGGTGTGGGTAAAAGTTAAGTTCGATTTAATATTGCTATTTAACCCATCAGTATTCCACGGGTATGCACGCTTTTCAGAGAACCTTCCAGTTCTATAATCAACAAATTCATAATCTACAGAAAGTAAACCTTGCTTTCCAAATAAGGCGGCAAATCCTCCTGAAGCTCTATAGGGCCCTATAAATCTATACTCAAAATACAAAGGATTTACAGGGTACGAATCAAGAGTTCCAGCTTCATAATTAGCCTCCATGTATGCGTCAAATTGGTCTGTTAAATTAAGAAGAGTAGGGGTTTGAAATGATGCTCCAAACCTTAAATAATCACTAATTCTATAAATTAATCCTAATCTTAAGTTTGCGCCACCCGATGAAATTGTTAAGGTTTCCTCAAAATTATATTCATCTATAACAGAGGCTGTATCATCTTCTGCAGTAGTTTCTGAAAATAGGTTTGTTTCAGAGTATTCTAAATTTTGAATATTTAAGCTAGCTCCTAAATAAAGTTTGTAGTCGTAATTTGCAGAGGCTCCAATTGAGAGTTCATTTAAACTTCCTGCTCTTGTTATTCTTTTTTTCTGAAAGGTATTGTTTTCGAAAATTTGATTAAAATATCGATTATTAAAAGTATCCAATAAAAGAGTATTCCAAGCTAAGTCTACGGAGTAAGGATAAAAAGAGGGAGGATTATTTACATCATAAACTCCATTATTTGAATTTAATACAGCTTGAAAACCATCTAGCAAAGTAGACTCAGGATTAACACCTTCAATTTCAACCACCCTATGATAATTATTTTGCCTGTTGTAAGAAAGGCCAAGACTTAGATTGCTCCATTTTCCTTTTAAAGCTATTTCAGATGGTCCACCAAAACCTAATTGGTCGATACTTAACCTTGGAATAGAATTGTAAACCTCATTTCCGTAATGAGTAGTATTCGAGCTTAATGTATTGATACCTAAGCTTCCTGAAATTTCAAAATTTCTAATAATACCTAACCCAGCTGGGTTATAGCTTAAGGTTGTTAAATCTCCACCTAAAGCTTGCATGGCACCTCCTAAACCTACAAACCTTGCAGATCCGTTTAGACCTCTTTGAGAATACCTTACTGCGTCCACTTCAGTTTGGCTAAAAACTAAATTAGGCATAAGAACAATAAAAAATAAAAGAATTCTCTGCATTAGTACCTTCTGTTTCTTGTTGGAGAAGATGGAGGAGAAGAAGGTCTTGAACTTCCTCCTCTTGAAGGCGAACTTATGGTATTATTTGGATTAGAGAATGTGTTGTTCGATGGCCTCGAAGGGGTAGTTCTTGGGTTTATTTGTTCCCTAATTTGGTCTCTTACTGCAGAGTTTCTTGTATTTACAGGTACTGTAGTTCCTTTCGGAATATTGATATTGTTATTTGATGGAGTGTAATTTGTTGATTTAGTTGTTTTGTATGATTTTGGTTGAGCTGCGGCTCTGTTGAATTGTCTATTTACTGCATCAGATCTGTAATTGGAATTAATAGAATTACGAGGAGCAACAGTTACTCTTGAAGTATTATCTAATTGAGGATAATACGAATTAAAAAAATTATTTCCGTAAGGATTTCCATACATTCCATAAGGGTTACCCCAAGAATTATATGGATTGTAATAAGGGTTCATGTAAGGGTTGTAAAAAGAATTGTTGAAACCCGAATTAAAACCAGGGTTTCCCCAAGTATAACCAATTCCCATGTTCCACATTGAGCCCATCATGGGGTTATAGCCAAAACCTACATTGCTATTCCAGCCGGGTTGAGAAAACATTGGTGTGGGTCCCCAGAATGGATCATATATTGGTGAGTATGGGCTAACAGGCATTTTGTTGTAATAATCTTCATCATAATAATCATCTTCGATGTTTGATGATGAACTTTGAGAAGAGGTAGATTCAATTTGGGTTTGTTTTTTTTGAGCAGCTAAAGCTATTTGAGCTTTTTCTTTCGCAATATCTTTTGAGTTAAAATAAATATCGTCTTCAACTAAAGCTTGGTTTTGCATCGATGCACAACCAGAAATACAAATTGAAATTGAGGCTATTAAAATAAAATTGATGTAGGTTTTCATGGTGCTGAAATTATGTCCAATTTAAATCAAATATCGTTCCTAAATATTAAACGTTAAATTAATTGTTTAGTTTGTTTAACGCTAAATTATTTGAAGTTAAATTTGGCGTTTTCTAAATATAGCCAAAACAAATAACAATGGCAAAAAACTTTATTACAAGAGAGCAAAATTACTCCCAATGGTACAACGATTTAGTTGTTAGGGCCGATATGGCCGAAACATCAGACGTTAGAGGATGCATGATAATAAAACCCTACGGGTATGCTGTTTGGGAAAAAATGCAGCAAGCTCTAGATAAAATGTTTAAAGATACTGGTCATGTAAATGCTTACTTTCCTTTATTTATTCCTAAATCTTATTTGAGCAAAGAAGCAGCCCATGTTGAAGGTTTCGCAAAAGAATGCGCCGTGGTTACTCATTACAGATTAAAAGCCTCTGAAGATGGGAAAAGTGTTGAGGTTGATCCAGATGCTAAACTTGAAGAAGAATTAATCGTAAGACCAACTAGTGAAACCATAATTTGGAATTCGTACAAAAAGTGGATACAATCTTACCGAGACTTACCCATATTGATTAATCAATGGGCAAATGTTGTTAGATGGGAAATGAGAACAAGGTTGTTTTTAAGAACTGCTGAGTTTTTATGGCAAGAAGGTCACACTGCTCATGCAACCAAAGCAGAAGCAATTTTTGAAGCAGAAAAAATGCTTGATGTTTATGCTGAATTTGCAGAAAAATTTATGGCAATGCCAGTTATCAAGGGCGTTAAAACTCCAAATGAAAGGTTTGCTGGAGCATTAGAAACTTATTGCATAGAAGCTTTGATGCAAGATGGAAAAGCTTTACAAGCCGGGACTTCTCACTTTCTTGGTCAAAATTTCGCGAAAGCATTTGATGTAAGATTTACCACCAAAGAAGGAAATCAAGAATTGGTTTGGGCAACTTCTTGGGGCGTTTCAACAAGGTTGATGGGTGCATTAATTATGACCCATTCAGATGACAATGGATTGGTTTTACCTCCCAAATTAGCTCCAACACATGTTGTTATTGTTCCGATTTATAAAACCGAAGAAGAATACAAAGCAGTTTGCGATATGGGTCGTAAAATAAAAGAAGATTTAGAAAAATTTGGTCTTTCTGTTAAACTAGATGACAGAGATACACACAAGCCAGGTTGGAAATTTGCAGAGTATGAGTTTAAGGGGGTTCCTCTAAGAATTGCAATTGGTCCTCGAGATTTAGAAAATAATTCTGTTGAAGTAGCAAGAAGAGATACTCTAGAAAAAGAATCTATTTCAATTACCGATTTACCAAACAAAGTAGTTCATCTTTTAGAAAGAATTCAAGAAAACCTCTATACAAAAGCCAAAGATTTTCAGGAGGAGAATACCCATTATGCCAACGATTTTAATGAATTTAAAAAGCTTATAAAAAAAGGCGGATTTGTTTATGCTCATTGGGATGGCACCAATGAAACTGAAGATAGAATTAAAGAATACACCAAAGCTACAATCAGGTGTATTCCATTAAATAATAAACAAGAACCTGGTAAATGTATCCTTACGGGAAATCCTTCCTTACAGCGGGTTTTGTTTGCTAAAGCTTATTAATGTGGAATTAAACCAAAATATAATAAAGACCCTTAAAGAAAAAACCTCAACAAAACAGGAGGTTTTTCACAAGGTTATAAATCATTTTGAAATTTTTAAAACAAGATTAAGGGCAATTGCAGAATCTTATCATCACGAAATAATTAAACATGACGATCGGGTTGATATTCAGTATAGTTCAAAAGGCTCATACGATGCTAAATTGAAATTTGGTGGAGATACGTTGCTTTTTCATATGCATACCAATGTTTTTGGGTTTGAAGAAAATCATCCCATTTGGAAGATTGGATACGTTAAGGAAGATCCATTAAGAGCTTACTGTGGAATGATAAATATTTACAATTTTTTGTCAGACTCTTTCAAGTTTAATAGGGTAAATGATGCAGGTTATTTAATTGCCCGAATTTTTATCAATAAAGACAATCACTTTTTTGTTGATGGAAAAAGGCAAATGGGTTTTTTATTTACAGATTTTGCCAATGCAGAAATATCAGAAGCTAATATTGATAAGATTATTGAGGCCAGTTTGGTGTATTCATTAGACTTTGATTTGCTCACACCAAATTATTCTGCTATGCAACGGGTAACAATTAATCAAATTATTGAACTTACAAAAAACATGAAACTCACAACAGACAAGCGTTTGGGGTTTAAATATAGTTGGGAAAGAAATGATTTAAAATAAATTTTTTAAAAAGTTTTGACGAGATTTAATTTTAACTAAATTTGCATTCCTTTTTTGAGGAAAGTTCATTGAGGCCCATTCGTCTAGTGGTTAGGACGCCAGGTTTTCATCCTGGTAACAGGAGTTC
>JABAYK010000004.1:29459-37934 GCA_018609045.1 Flavobacteriales bacterium | reverse complement strand
CTAACAATACAGATGAAGTTATTCTAGCGACAGAAGTTGGTGTTTGGGCAACAACTAACTTTTCAGCAACTTCTCCAAGCTGGGCTCCAAGTAACTCTGGTTTAGCCAATGTAAGGGTTGATATGTTACAATATAGAACTTCAGACAATACAGTAATGGCTATAACCCATGGCAGAGGAGTGTTTACCTCAAACGCATGGAACAGTGGCGCAACTAGCCAATTGCCAATAAGAAATATAAGTGAAATTAAGGGGGTTGATGCAAATGGAGTTCCCGACTCTTTGAATTACGCTTGCAAAATTAGAGGGATTGTAACCTCAATAGATTTTGATGGAAATACAGGGTACAACTTTTTTGTACAAGATACTACGGGTGGAATTTATGTATACTCTCCTGTAGATTTAAATAGTTACCAAGTTGCTGTAGGAGATGATATTAGATTAATAGGAGATATTCAGCAGTTTAACGGTTTAACTGAGTTTGTACCTGATTCAATAGATTTTATATCATCAAACAATCAAGTTCCAAGCCCACAATGGCTTTTTTCTATTGATGAGTCTTCAGAAGGCAATTTGGTTCAATTAAATTATTGCCAGTTGTTAAACCCGTCTGCATGGCCAACAACAGCAGGCAGTCATAATGTTGATATACTAACCTCTAATGGAGATACAGTAATTATGAGGTTAGACTTTGATGCCAATTTGATTCCTGGTATTGCTGCACCAACAGGTTATTTTTCTGTAGTTGGGTGTCAAAGCCAGTTTGATAATTCGTCACCTTATTTTAGTGACAGACAAGTTTTTCCTCGATTTATTTCTGATGTTATTCCTGCTGTTAATGTTAGGTTGAGTGTTGATATGAACAACGAAACAGTGTCCTCAAACGGTGTTCATTTAGCGGGGAATTTTGGCAACGGCAATCCCAATATAACTAGTTGGAACCCAAGTGGAATTCAACTTTTCGACTCATCAGGCACAGGCGTTTATGAAACCGTTTTAAACCTTTCACAAGGATATTATGAGTATAAATTTATTAATGGAAATAATTGGGGCTTTGATGAATTAATAACAGGGTGTAATTCGCCAGGTTCATCAAACAGGGTTGCCATATTTACTAGTGATACAGTATTACCTGCTTTTTGTTATGAGTCATGTTCAGTTTGCCCGCAAGGAGATACTTTATATTCTTTTGATTTTGCAACCGGAATTCCTTCTGGCTGGTCAAACACAGGTAGCTCAACAAATGCATTATGGGAATACAGGGGGACAAATACTACTCCAAGTAATAATACAGGTTCTCGAGGAGCTTATGCAGGAGCCTTTGGTCCTATTAACTCATCTACCACCAATAATGGCTTTATGATTTTTGATTCAGATTATTTAGATGACCCAAATGGCGCAGGCGGTACAGGTCAATCTCCAGCTCCTCATGTTGGCGGACTTTATACAGAGGCACTAAACTTTGCTAATCAACAGAATGTAACTCTACAATTCGAAAGCTTTTTTAGAACATTTGAGTCTGCCGCAGGTGTGGCTTTTAGTATAGATGGCGGCCTAACTTATCCTGATACGGTTTATGTTCATGATAATTTAATAGTTAACCAAGCTTCTGCTAATCGAGAGGTAATTCGTTTAGATATTTCAAGCTATGTTGGAGGACAACCAAACGTAAAAATTGCTTTTGTTTTTGATGGAAGAAATCCTTTAGGCTTAAATGGCGGGCAGTTTCAAAGAAGTTATTATTTCTGGGCAATTGATGACATTGCTTTCTTGAAAAAACCTCAAAATGATTTAATTGCGTACGATGTTTCTGTAAAACAACCCAATACTGTTGGAGAGCATTATGCAATTCCAAACTTTTTGTTCAACCCTTGGGAATTAACAGGTAGGGTAATAAATAATGGCTCTAATCAAGCTACAAATGTTAGTTTGTATTGTGAAACAGATGCAGGTTTAGGAGGTTTTGTACCAAATTATATTTCTACAACCCAATCTGTTTTAAATGCAGGCGATACATCAAACACTTTTCCTTATGCTAATTTTGGTTACAATAATTTAGACACTTACACTTTAACTTTTTACCCAACTTCAGATAGCACAGATAACTTTACCGAAGGAGACACAATTTATACTACTGTAGAGGTAACAAATAGCGAGTACAGGTTACATAGAAATGTTTGGTCATCGGCTTTTGGAACTAATTTTAACATTGGTTTAGGTTCTGCTGATTCTTTAGTGGCTGTAAATGAGTTTTATTTTAGCCAACAAGCACAACTAAATCAATTAACAATAGACATTGGAAGTATCTCGAGAGTAGGAGCAGAAATTATTCCTGTTGTTTACAAAGGTAACTTTGGTTTAGGTTTTACCGAAGTTTATAAAGGCTCCCCCTACACTTTAACAGCAACAGATACTGGTAACTTTAACGCTTTTATTCCTGCAAATTTTGTGATAGATACGGGATTGTATTACGTGGGTGTTATCATGAACTCAAACAATAATGCAAATAATGTTTCTATCATTGATGATGAGTCCTACCCTCAAAATCAAGCCGCATCAATAATTAGGTTAGGAGGCAATTGGTATAACAATGGAAATGCTTTTCATGTAATTTTAAATTTAAGCCCAGCCCCAACTCTTGCTCAAATAGATTTACCAATAACTTGGGATGATACCTCAAATGTTGATTACACCGTTACCGATTTTGATGGAACTTTTTCTTCTCTTGTACCCGACCCTCAAAATGCGAGTAATTATGTTTTAAAAACAGATAAAAGCCCGACAGGCCAACCTTGGCAAGGAACAATTTTAGGCACCAATGCAGGTTTGGCAAATCCAGTTCCTTTTTCTCAAGGAGCTACAACATTGTCAGCTAAAATTTATTCTCCTGATTCAGGTATTGTTGTTAGGCTAAAAGTTGAGGATGCGGCAAATGGCTCTATTTCGGTTGAAACAGAGGCTGCTACTTCAGTTGCCAATGGTTGGCAAACATTATTATTTGATTTTGCAAATGAGGTACCAAACACAGCGCCAATCAACTTTGCAAATACCTACGATAAAGTGGTTATTTTTTATGACTTCTTAAATAATCCAACAAATACTAAAACATATTATTTGGACAGTGTTTACTTTGGCGGCACACCTCAAGTTACAACGTATAATGTAACTTTCCAAGTAGACATGAAAAATGTTACACAGGCTTTTACCACCCCTGAGGTAAATGGTATTTTTAATGGGTGGTGTGGTAACTGCAACGCCATGACAGATGCAAACAATGATGGTATTTGGGAAGTTACAATTGCAATCCCAGCAGGTACAACCGAATTTAAATACTCCGCAGATAACTGGAATATTCAAGAGCAGTTAGCTCAAGGTTTGTTCTGTACAGTAACAAATAGTGGGTTTACAAATAGAACTTTAACCATTTCGGGAGACACCACTTTACCTGTGGTTTGCTGGGAGTCTTGTCAAGCATGCCCTCCTCCATGCCCTTCATTTAATTTATATGCAACTCAAACGTTTGTTTCATGTTTTGGTGGAAACGATGGAGGCTTAACAGCTTATGCATCAAGCCCAAATGGAATTGCTTCTTACGATTGGGGATTTGCACAGGGGCAAACTATTTCAGGCTTACAAGCGGGTAATTATAAGGTAGTAATTACCGATTCAGCAAATTGTTTAGATTCTGCCTTCTTTGGCGTAAACGGGCCAACAGGTCCTATATCATCTCAAGCAAATGGGGCGTTACCCATTTTAGAAGTAAACAATACCAACGGAACATCATATTTAATGGACTTTGGCTTTATGGATACAACTTCTTGGAGTACCAATTTAAATGTATCGAGTGCCTTTGGACAATTAGTTGTAGCTAGAGATAGCTCTATGGCTGATAGTTTGGTTTGTTCTACAGTTTTGGCTAATGCCTCAGCGTTAAATGGAAATATTGCTGTAGTTTATAGAGGCGCTTGTGAATTCGGGTTAAAAGCTTTAAGGTGTCAACAGGCTGGAGCAACCGGAGTTATTATTATAAATAATAGCAATGCAAATGTTAATCTTGCAGGAGGAACGTTTGGTCAGCAAATAAATATTCCTGTTATGATGGTATCCCAAGTAAATGGACAGGTTCTGCGCAACCTTATCAACAATGGAGGAAGTGTTTACATGGGTGTAGATACAAATGCATTTGTAGAACCATTATGTAATGGAAATCAAAATGGCTCTATTGAGTTAAATGTAAATGGAGGGACAAGCCCTTACTCTTATCAATGGAACAATAACCAAGGCTCCAGAATGATAACAGGTTTAGGAGCGGGTAATTATAACTATACTATTACAGATGCCAATGGCTGTAACTATAATAACTCTGTTACTTTATCAGAGCCTCAAACGCTTCAAGTAGGTTTTAATGCTGCACAAAACCCAACTTCTGCGCAAGCAAACAATGGGTCAATTTCTGTTAATGTTTCAGGTGGCACTATGCCGTATTCATATATCTGGAACTCAATTCCTGCCCAAGTAACTGATACTGCTATCAACTTGGGTGTTGGAAATTATACAGTAACTGTTACAGATAATAATTTATGTACTGATGTATTCAGTTATTCTCTTTGTGCGAATGACACTACAACCAGTAGTTTAGAGATTTGTCAAGGAGATACGGCGTTTATATTTGGAAACCCACAAACAGTATCAGGTAATTATTATCAAACCTATACCTCTAATGCAGGTTGCGATAGTGTTATTGAGGTTAATTTGACTGTAAATAACAATCCAATAATTGGTGGCGTAAATGTTACCCAAGTAACAGGCTGTGGTACAAATGACGGCTCTATTAGCTTGCAAGGTTTTGGAGCAGGAACTATAACTTATAGTTTAAATACAGGACAAACTCAGGTAGGAAGTGGTGTATTTGTAAACCTTTTCCCAGCTACTTACGTGGTTACAGTTACTGATACAAATGGTTGTTTAAACAATACGGCTTCATTGGTAATAAACCCTTTTGCAGGTTCGCCATCACAACCAACAATAAATGGAACATCTTCATTTAACTATTGTCAAGGTGATAACATCTTACCAGTTTCTGCCTCAGGCGGAACAGGTACTTTGTATTGGTATGATGATGCTTCGTTAACCAACCCAATTGATTCAGGGTCTACGTTTACACCGCCATCTGCCCTAGGTTTAAATGTATATTATGTGGCAGAGTTTGCGAATAATTGTCAGAGTCCACCAGCTCAAGTTTTTGTGGAGATAAATGCTGTTCCAAATGCGCCTGTATTATCTGGCGGAGCAACCTATTGCGATACAGATCCAATTTTACCATTGTTTGCTCAAGGAGTAGGTGTTACTTGGTATGGAGATTCTGCGTTGTCACTTATTATCGGGCAAGGTAATCAGCTAAATATTGGAGCTTTTGCTAGTGTGGGTGTGAATACCGTTTATGCCACATCAATGTCAGCTGGCTGTGAAAGCCCTAGCAGCAATGAAAGCGTTACCATAATTGCCTCTCCAAACTCTCCAACAGCTTCTAGCACATCATATTGTGATAATGAATCTCCTATAGCATTGCAAGCTAATTTAGGAGCAGGAAATAGTGCAAGATGGTATTCAGACTCAACACTAAATAACCTCATTTCGGTAAACCAGTCATTTTTTCCATCAACCACAATTGGCTCTAGTACATTTTATTTAACCCAGTTTGATGGACAATGCGAAAGTCAAGGTGTTTCTGTTAACTCCACCGTTTACCAATCGCCAGTAATAAATTCTGTAATTGAAAATGATGTAAGTAGCTGTGGATTAGTAGATGGGTCGATTACCGTTAGTGCCCAATTTTATAATATTGGAGCAAAATATAGTATAGATAATGGCTTATCATTTCAACCAAATGGTTCATTTAGTAATTTACCAGCTGCAGGTTATATTGTGCACGTAGCAGATACTTTTTGTTCATCAACCTTTGGAATAGCAACTATAAACGCCCCAGGTCAGCCTCAAGCACCAAGCGTTGTTGGAAATGATACAATTTGTTCTGGCGATTCATTTACTGGGTTTTCAGCTTCAGCGCAAGGCTCTGGAACTCTTAACTGGTACAGCTCTCCACTTTTAGGTTCAGCCAATCTTGTAGATACAGGTTTGGTTTATACCCCACAAAGTGTTTCAGTAGGAGCAAATACCTATTATGTTACGGAGTTGGTTGGAAATTGCGAAGGAGCAGCTGGGTCAGTAACTATTCTTGTAAATCCATTACCTAATGTTAGTGCAGGAATTGATCAAGCTATTTGCGATGGTATTTCAGCTACTTTGGTTGCAACTGGCGCATCTACTTATAGTTGGGTTGGTTTAGCCAGTAACGATTCTGTAAGTGTTTCACCTACTGCATTAACCCAATATACTGTTATTGGAACATCTTCTCAAGGTTGTGTAAATTCAGATTCAGTATTGGTTTCAATAAACCCATTACCAACAGTAGCTGCAGGTGTTATGCCAAGCTTGTGTATTGATAACGGAAACTTTATTTTACCTAAAGCTACGCCAAACGGTGGTCAATATTCTGGTCAAAATATTATCAACAATACCTTACTTGTTTCTCAAGCAGGAGTTGGTTCTCATCCTGTTTATTACACCTATACTGATAATAATGGTTGTACAGGAATTGACACAACAGCAATAACTGTTAATGCTTTACCAAATGTTTCTTTGGCAACTCAAAGTAATATTTGTGCAAATGCCAACCCATTAGCTTTAACAGGTGGTTTACCTGCGGGAGGAAACTACAGTGGTAATGGAATTGCAAATGGAAACTTTGATCCATCAGCAGTTGCAGGCCCTGGAGTTTATAATGTGTTTTACAGTTTTACTGACGCAAATGGATGTTTTGCTGCAGATACAAATACAATAACTGTTGATACCGTTCCGATAATTACTTGGAATCCTTTCCCAATAATTTGTGCCAATGATGCCAAATATACTTTGATTGAGGCTAGTCCTTCAGGCGGAATTTACAGCGGAAATGGAGTAGGTGGAAGTAGCTTTGACCCAATTGCTGCAGGTGGAGCAGGAGCATATGCTATTTCTTATGAGTTTACAGATGGAAACGGTTGTACATCAACAGGCTCACAAACCTTGAATGTAGGTGTATTGCCAATTGTAAATTTGGGTAAAGACACTTTACTATGCAATAATAGACCTACAGTTACCCTTGATGCGGGAAGTGGAAGTAGCTTTGAGTGGTTTTTAGATGGCATTTCAACAGGAAACACATCTAAAACCATTACAGCAGACAGTTCAACTTCTGGAACATATTCAGTTTTGGTTACCAATGCTGACGGTTGTACAGGTTCAGATACTGTAGTTGTAAGTTATGAAAGCATTTGTTTAGGTGTTACGCTATTGAGTCAGATTGATGCAGTGGTTAATATTTTCCCTAATCCAAATAGTGGAAAGTTTGTACTTGAAGTTTCAGGAAATAAAGCTAATAACCTAGAGGTAGAGATTTATAGTGCAAGTGGACAAATAGTTTATTACAATGCTTATGGGCAATTAAGCTTTATTAGAGAAGAGGTTGATTTAGGTAACTTAGCTGGAGGAGTTTACTTCTTAACTATTAAAACCGAAAAAGGAGCATCTAAATTCAAGCTAGTCGTAAACTAATCTCTTTCAATACACTTTTAAAAGCCTCCATTTGAAAATGGGGGCTTTTTTTTGTCATGAAATTGGTTTTTAAGCCGTTATGTTTTTAAAATGAAATGGATTTAGATATGGTACTTTTTACCATAATCTTATAGTAAAAAGTACCATAATTTAAAAAATAGTTATACATTGCGAATTCAACAAAAAATTCTACTATGAAAAAACTTCTATTTACCATTTTATCAACACTTATTTTTGGGTTTTCTTTTGGCCAAACATTAGCCCCCCCAATTGACTTTGAGTCAACTACAATTACTTACACTTTTACAAATTTTGATGGAGGAACAGCAACTGTAATTAGTAATCCTCAAAGTTCAGGAATTAATACAAGCTCGAATGTTGGCCAAATGGTCAAAGGAGTTGGGCAACCATGGGGAGGGAGTTTAATTCAAATGACAAACCCCATAGATTTTACAGTAAATAAGATTTTTAAAATGAAGGTATATTCACCGAGAGTAGGTGCTCGAGTTTTATTTAAAGTTGAAAATCCTACAAATGGTTCAATATTTTTTGAAAAAGAAGATACTTCTTCTGTTGCAAATACTTGGGAAGAATTAACTTTTGATTATTCGGCAATAGATACGAATAACGCATACCAAAAAATTGTTTTAATATGGGATTTAGGTGTAGTTGGAGATGGATCTTCTAATTTTACTTTTTTGTTTGATGATATTCTTCTTGTGCCTGGATCTGCCACTCCACCGCCCCCACCACCAGCCAAAGCTCAACTAGCTTTACCAATAACATGGAATGATACAGCTAACGTAAATTATACAGTAACAGA